>MVCS01000146.1 GCA_002049885.1 Planctomycetales bacterium 4484_123
CTCCAGCAGGAAGACGTTGGCCGGCTCGGCCACGGCCAGGGTCAGCGTGTTGCGGACCTTGAACAGCGGCAGGACGCAGTGCTTCTTGAGGAACTCCCTGGGCAGCACGTCCACCACCCTGGGATCGGCGATCTTGGGGCTGACCCGGGCGAAGGGGATGCCGTAACCCCTCGCCAGGGCCTCCATGATCTGTTCCTCCGTGCACATGCCCTGCTCGACGAGCACCTCCCCCAGCAGGTGGCGGTTGCCCTCCTGGCGCTGGATGCGCAGGGCCTCGGCCAACTGCTCCTCGCTCAACACGCCGCTCTTGACGAGAAGCTGGCCCAACTGAAGCTTCTTGTCGCTCTTCGTTGTGACCATATGGCGACCTCGCGACGCCTTGGGGCCTTGGGTCCCGCTCACATCGTCTTGATGGCCTCGGAAAGGTCCTCGAAGCGCTCGAAGAGGCCCCCAAGGCGGGTCATCTCAAGGATCTTGGCCACGTTCTCGTCCAACTTGGCCAGCTTGACCTGGCCCATCTGTTCCGCCAGCTTTTCCTGGAGCTCCAGCAGGTATTCCAGGGCCGCGGAATCCACGAACGGCACCTCTTCGAGGTTCAATATCAGGTCGCGGACCTGGCCCTCGCGGAGCTGGTGCTCCACCGCGTGCTTGAATGCCTCCAGCGAGTCGGCGGTCAGTTCCCCCTTGCAGTTGAGGACGACCGCCTGGCCGTAGCTCTCTGCGGTTACGTTCACGCGTGGACTCCTTGTGCCAGTTCCACCTCCGCCGCCGAGGCGGTGCGCAGCTCCTCCAGGAAGGCCTTCAGGTCCAGCGACAGCAGCCGCTCCACCAGGCGCGGGTCGAACTGCGTGCCGCTGCATCGGCGAATCTCGGCGATGACGGCCTCCAGGGGCATCGCGGCGCGGTAGGTTCGACTGGAGGTCATGGCATCGAAGCCGTCGGCCAGGCCCACTATGAGGGCCTCGATGGGAATCTCCGCGCCGGCCAGGCCGCGGGGATAGCCGCGCCCGTCGGGCCGTTCGTGGTGATACAGCACGACGGGCACTACGTCCTCCATCTGCCGGATGCCGCCCAGGATCCGCGCCCCGACCTCGGGGTGGAGCTTCACGGCGCTGTATTCTTCGTCGGTCAGCCGGCCGGTCTTGAGCAGCACCGCCTCGGGCATGCCGATCTTGCCTATGTCGTGCAGCAGCCCGGCGAGGTACATCCGACCCACGCGCTGGGGGGCGAATCCGGACATCTCGGCCAGTTTGCGCGAGATCAGCGCCACCCGCCGGGAGTGGCCGCAGGTGTACGGGTCCTTGGCGTCGATGCTGGCGGTCAGGGCATGCAGCATGCCCATCAGCAGGTCCTGGAGGTCTTCGTAGAGGTGATAGTTCTCCAGGAACACCCCCGCCTGCGAGCCGATGGAGCTGATGAGCTTCAGGTCCGTGCTGTCGAACTCGCCGGTGAGCTTGTTCATGCCCACCAGCACGCCCTTGAGACCCTCGCCCCCGGCCAAGGGCACGGCGATGAGGGTGCGTATTCGGCCGACCTGGCCGCCCAGGTGGGCCGCGTGGGTGGCGAACTGGTTGTCCACGATGGCGGTCCGACTGGCCCCCAGTCGCGGCTCCAGATACCGCCGAAACAGCTGGCGCAGCTGGGCCTCCGGCAACGGCAGCTGCCCCGCGTACTCCATGCGGTCAGCCGAATCATTACGCCCCCGCCGGTGCAGGAGCACCACCGCAGCCTGAAGGTGAATGACCTCCAGCAACTCCCGGCAGATATTCTTGAAGAACTCCGTGCCACTCTGGGTCACCCGCATGGAACCGCTGATGCGATACAGCATCGACAGCTCTTCATAGGTGTTGGCCAGGTTGATCGAGAGGGTCGCCAGCTCCTTCTCGGCGACGGCCTTGGCGTGCTCGTCATCCACCAGCCAGCCCAGCACCGAGTGCAGCAGCTTGGCACAGGCCGCCTCGTGGCAGTCGCTGCGCCGGCAGAGGTCCGCCATCGCCTGGCGGTCCAGGCGCACCTGGCCGCAGGCGCGGGCGAACTCTTCGGTCTCGGGGCTGCCGCGGGCGAGAAAGCAGGCCACCGCCACACCCAGCAGACGGCGGCGTTGATGGATGGGCACGGCCAGCATGCATCCCCCGGCCGGACAGGTCGCCGAGCAGGGCCCGTCCTCCAGTCGCACCTCGTGCGCCAGCCGGCCCATGGCCTGCTCGCAGATGTCGGAGCGGGTGCGAAACTGCTGGCAGACTGGCCCGCAGGGCTCGGTCATGCCCAGCAGCTCGCCGCCGGCGTCCCAGAAGGACAGGTTCAGGCCCAGTTCGCGCAGCCGCGGGCCCAGCCGGTCCAGCCAGGGCTGCACCGGCAGCAGACCGCTCCTGAGTTTCCCCGCCACGGACGTCATCTACGAACACTCAACCGTTGTCTCCGGCCCGGCCTGGCCGATCAGCGCCCGGACCTTTTCCAGGACCTCTCGGGGGCTGAAGGGCTTGCTGAGCACGTCCACAATGCCGGCCGAAGCCATCTCCTCCGGCGAGATGTCGAAGCCACGGGCCGTCAACATCAGCACCGGCAGCTCTCGGGTCTGGTCGTGCTGCCGGAGCTGGCGGCACATCTCCAGGCCGGTCATGAGCGGCATTTGGTAATCGGTAATGACCAGCTGAGGCCCCTCCGTCAGGCACAGCTCCAGCGCCTCCTCGCCGTCCTCCGCGGTCAGCGCCTCGTAGCCGGCGTTGGAGAGCTTCATGGCCATGATGTGGCGGATGTGCGCCTCGTCATCGACGACCACGACCTTCTTACTCACCACAAGACCTCCTAGTTGACGATGGGCAGCTCAAAGCGAAAGGTGCTGCCCTTCCCCATTTCACTGGTCACCGAGAGTTTCCCATCGTGGACCGTTTCGATGATGTGCTTGACCAGCGTCAACCCCAATCCGGTCCCCTTGGCCATTCGGCTGTGACCCTGGACCCGGTAGAACTTGTCGAACACGTGCGGCAGGTCCTCGGAGCTGATACCCACCCCGGTATCGCTGACCTCGCAGACGGCCATGCCCCGGCCCTCGTCCACGCTGGCCGAGACCGTCACCGTGCCGCCTTCGGGCGTGTACTTGATGGCATTGCTCACCAGGTTCATGACGGCCTGGTAGATCATGTCCCTGTCGGCCTCGACGTGGTGGTAGATGGGTTCGAGCCGGTCGGCCAGGGTGATGCCCCTGGCCCGGGCCTGAGGGACCACCACGTCCAGGACCTGGCGGGCCACCTCGCTCAGACTCAGCGGCTCGCGCACGACCCGCACCACGCCGGACTCAATGCGCGAGATGTTGAGGATGTTGTCGATGAGCCGGTGAAGGCGGTCCGCCTCGCCGGCGATGATCTCGTAGAACTCGCGCCGGGTGCGCTCGTCCGTGGCCTCCCCGTCCACCAGCATCTCCACATAGGCCTTGATGGATGCCAGCGGGGTGCGCAGCTCGTGGGAGACGCTGCTGACGAAATCCGTCTTCATCTGGGCGATCTCCTTGTCCCGCGTGACGTCGTGCAGCACCGCTACCACTCCGGAGACGTCCCCCCGAGAGGTCATCACGCAGGAAAGGGTGACGTTGAAGGTCCGGGGCTGGCCCCTGTGGTCGATGGTGTGCTCCACCACCTTGCGCGTCAGGTTCCGCCCGCCGCTGCGGGTCTCCCGAATCAGCCTCACCAGCGTCCCATCGTGAACGATGTGATCGATGTTCCTCCGCAGGCTGTGGGCCAGCTTGAAGCCCAGCAGCCTCTCGGCGGCGTTGTTGGCGAGAATCAGCTCGTCGAAGCGGTTGGTGACGATCACCGCGTCGGAGATGGAGAAGATGATGGCCTCGGTGTGCCGCTTCTCCGCGTCGGCGACCTGGGACCGGATCTGAAGCTCGCGGTTCTCCGCCCGCAGATGGTCTATCTCCTCCCGCACGACCGTCAACAACCGGTTCAACGGCCTGGTTATCTGCTCCAGCTCCCGGCCGCCGTCGGTCATCACCAGGCCGATCTGGCGCTGCCGGGCCATCCTCTCCAATTGCTCGGTCAGCTGGGCGACGGCGGCGTTGACCCTCCTCCACAGGACCGTCAGCAGCAAGGTCGTCAGGGCGGCCACCAGTGAGAGCACCAGCCAGTTCAGCCCGCGCAGGCGCACCCCCGGGCTGCGCATGGCGGTCATGGTGGCGTAATAGGCGGCGCTGGCGCCCAGGGACACCAAGGCCACCGTCGCCAGCCCCAGCCGTCGGGTTGTCGCAGTCGTCACGGCCATCACTGCCGATTCCAGCCGGGCCTACCGCCGGCCCTGTGAGCCCCCCAGTTCGATGCCCGCCAGCAGGTGCTTGGCCAGCGGATGGTCCGGGTCCGAACGCAGCGCCCGGAGGTAGTAGCTGACGGCCTGGTCCTTCTTGCCCAGGGCCTGACAGCACCGGCCCAGCATGCACAGCACGGTGGCGTTGCGGGGGTCGGCCTGGGCAGCCCGGAGCAGCAGCTTGGAGGCCTCCTCCGGGCGGTCCTGGGCCAACAGGGCGCAGGCCAGCAGCAGGTTGGCGTCGAGGGAATCGCCCTTCAAGGCAAGGGCCCGGCGGGCGGCCTTCGCCGCCGCTGAGGGATCGCCCCCGGCCAGGGCGGCCTTGGCCAAGCACAGCCAGATCTCGGCGTCACCGGGGTCGATACGCACCGCCACCTCATAGGCCCCCCTGGCCTCGGCGACGCGCCGGCTGGCCAGATAGCAGTCTCCCATCATGATGTACACCCAGGAGACCTTCTCCTTGTAGTCGCGCTCGGCGTCCAGGCATCGCCGGTACAACCCAGCGGCCTTGACCGGCTGGCCCACCATCATCGCCAGTTCGCCGGCCAGCAGCAGCATGGGCACGCCGCCGTCGATCCGCTCCAGCCGGCTCTCCAGCAGTTCCAGGGCCAGGGCGGCCTTGCCCTGGGCGACCAGCACCTCTGCCGAGGCTATCACGTAGGCGTCGTTGGAAGGGTCCAGGGCACAGGCCTTCTGATACTGCCTGAGGGCCTCGGCGTACTGCTTGCGCTTCTCGTGGGCCACGCCCAGCAGATAGGGCACTTCCGGGTTCTCAGGCGCATCGGACTGGCAACCGCGAAGGGCCTCGGCGGCGGCGGCGTACCGGCCCTTTTCCAGCAACACCTTCGCCAGCAGGACGCGAGCCGGCACGCAGGAAGGGGCCAGCGACAAGGCCTGCTTGGCGCTGTCGGCGGCCTTGTCCAGGTCGCCCACCTTCAGATGCTCCGCCCCCACGCTGGCAATGACCCGAGCGCGAGTCTCGCACCAGCGCTGGTGGGCGGCCAGCTTCTGCTTGTTCTTCAACCCGCAGCCGCCTGCCGCCGCAGCCAACATTGCCGCAGCCAACACCAATCTGCGAGGGACCATCGCCAGCTCCTTCGGCTTATTGCCTATCCTTTGCGTCTTTTCCAGATTCACACCCGGGGCCAAAAAAACTCCAACAGGCCGGCCCCGCCGGCGGGCCTGCCGGGCGGGATGACGCGGTCCACGGGCTGACCCAGGCGGCGCATGACCATCCGCTGGACTATGTTGTCCACCGCGCTGTAGCGTGACTCGTGGGCCCAGATGGCTTGCTTGGTCAGCCGTTCCTTCAACCGCAGGGCCGAGGCCATTCGAGGCTCCAGCGACAGGGCCATCTTGACGTCCCACAGGGCCTTGTCCGTATCGCCGCCGGCGAGGTGTTCCCGGGCCCAGCGCAGGTGCCTCTGGGCCAGGCGGTCGCGCCCGAACCACATCAGCCCCTGCCTCATGCCAAAGCGGAATCTCTGCACGGCGTCCTTGAGGCTCTCGGAGACGACCTCGTCCACGGGCTGGCGGATGATGTGGGGGGTAATCAGCACGATGACCTCTTCCCGCTCGGTCACGTCGCTCCGGCGGCGGAAGATATTGCCCAGCAGCGGAATGTTGCCCAGGCCCGGCACCTGGGCGCGGGTGTTGTTGGTGCGTTCGCGGAACAGCCCGCCGATGACGATGGTGTGGCCGTCCTTTATCAGCACGTTGGTGGTGCACTCGGTGGTCTGCTCATAGGGCAGTTGGTCGGCTGTCAGGCCGCCGGTGGAGTCCTCCGGGTGGATCTCCAACCTCACGTAGCCGTCGGAGGCGACGAACGGGCGCACGATCAACTGCGTGCCGGTCTCCAGGAACTCCACCGTCTGCGTGGCGGTGGTCTCGGTGACGGTGGTGGTGATGTAGCCGTCGCGGTTGCCCACCATGACCTCGCCGCGCTGCTTGTTCATCACCAGGAGTTTGGGATTGGCCAGCACGGCCACGTCGGTGACCGTCTCCAGGGCGCGGATGAAGAAGGAGACGTTATTGGAGATGAACCCGATGGTCAGCCCGCCGCTGGTGATGGCGCTGTTGAAGTCGGTACGGAAGGTGGCGCTTTCCTTGTCGAGCTGGGCAGCGGGCACAGCCCCCGGGGTGATGCTGGTCACGCCGGTGGAGCTGGAGGAGAGGCTGCGGAAATCCACCCCGGCCAGGGCGTTGAAATCGATGCCCAGGGCATTGTTCTCGTCCAGCGTGGCCCGCAGGATGGTGGCCTCGATGAGCACCTGCTGGGGCCGGACGTCCACTTCGCGGATGATCTGGGCGACCTTTTCCAGGTTCTCCGGGTAGTCGCGGACGACCAGGATGTCCCCGGCGGCCAGGTCGTCGCCGCCGGCGTCGTCGGCGGAGGAGGCCACGCCGGTCTTGGCCGCCGGCGTCACCGAGACGGTCCCGTCGGAGCTCATGGCGGGGGCGATGAGGTCCTTGGCGGTCGCCGCCGAGACGTAGCTGAGCTTGAAGACCTTCACCGCCTTCTGGCGCTTGGAGGCCACCCAGTCGGCGTACTGCTTGTCGGTCATCACGTAGATGAAGTTGCCCTGCTGCATGTAGCGGAAGCCGGCGGAACGCAGCACGGCGTCCAGGGCCTGGGTGAAGGTCACGCCGTAGAGGTCGGCGGTGACGGTCCCCTGGACCTCCTTGGAGGCAACGATGTTGGTCTTGCTCTGGGTGCTGAGAAGCTGCAGCACGCGGCGCAGGTCGGCGCCCTGGACGTGCAGTTCCACCTTTCCCTTGGAGGTGACGTTGAGCCCGCCGCCGGCTCCACCCGCCGGCGGCGCGGCGGCCTGGCCCCAGGCCGGGGCCGAGACGGCCAGGGCCGCCCCCGTGGCCAGGCAGACCAGCCATGCCGCTGCCCCTGCCCGTGCGGTTGTTGGCATCGTCCTGACTCCTTACTAGGTTGATCCGTCCTCGGCAGACGGACCCGCTTCCGAAGCATTCAGTCCGGTCACTTCGCCGGCGCCTCGTTCGGCGCCTCGCGCGGACCGACCTAACCGGACCGGTCCTTGTCCTTCTGCATCCGAAGTTCCACCCGGACGCCGTCTTTCACCAGCGTGCACCGGGCAGAGTCGATGCGCTCCAGTCGAAAGCCGTTAATCATGTCGCCCACCCGTAGCACCTTGCCGTTGATGACCGCCGCAGGCGACGCCCCCAGCATGGTGCTGGTCAGCGACAGGGCCCGTGCCTCGGCCCGAACGCCGCGGACGCGGTCGAGGTACTGTGTCTGAGCCCGCTGCTTCTCCAACACGTACTGCCGCACGGCGTCGAACCAGCCCGGCCCGGCGGCGGCCTGCCGACAGGCGGCCTCGGCCCCGTCGGCCAGGGGGAAGTACTCCAGATTGGGCTTGAACAAATCGCGGTCGATCCTGCGGTCCAGGCCGGCGAGGTAGCACTCGCGACGGTCGCGATCC
>MVCS01000147.1 GCA_002049885.1 Planctomycetales bacterium 4484_123
GGCAGCAAGCTCACAAGTTCACGAATCAGCGAGTAAACGAAGACTTGACGAATTAACGAGTTCACCAATTCACGAGTTAACGAGTTCACGAGTTCACGAGTTCACGGGTCAACGAGTTCACGAATCCACGGATTTGTCAATCGGCGTACTGACGGGCATGCCGCAATGAGCATAGACATGGAAAAGGTGTACGATCCCCGGAAGGTCGAATCCGCCATCTACGAGCGCTGGCTGGCGGCGGGGGCCTTTCACGCCGACCCGGCCGAGGGCAAGAAGGTCTTCAGCGTCGTCATCCCCCCGCCCAACGTCACCGACAAGCTGCACGTCGGCCATGCCCTGAACAACACCCTGCAGGACATCCTCGTCCGGCACCGGCGGATGCAGGGCTACAACACGCTGTGGATGCCCGGCACGGACCACGCCGGCATCGCCACCCAGACCGTGGTCGAAAAACGCATCCTGGCCGAGGAAGGCCGACGCCGCACCGACTTCCAGCGCGAGGAGTTCGTGGCCCGCGTCCAGGCCTGGAAGGACGACTACGAGGCCCAGATCATCGCCCAACTCAAGGCCATGGGCTGCTCCTGCGACTGGCAGCGCATCCGCTTCACCATGGACGAGGTCTGCGCCCGGGCCGTGCGCGAGGCCTTCTTCCGACTGTTCAAGGACGGGCTGATATACCGCGGCAAGCGACTGGTGAACTGGGACCCGGCCACCCAGACCGTGCTCGCCGACGACGAGGTGGAATACGAGACCGTCCGCGGACACTTCTGGTACCTGCGCTACCCCCTGGCCGAGCCGGTGCGCATCGGCGAAGAACTCATCCGACACGTCACCGTGGCCACCACCCGGCCCGAGACCATGCTGGGCGACACCGCCGTGGCCGTCAACCCCGCCGACCCCCGCGCCAAGCACCTGGTCGGCAAGATGGTCCGCCTGCCCATCGTGGGCCGGCTCATCCCCATCATCGCCGACGAACACGTGGTCCTGCCCGACCCGGACAGCGACGACGAAAAGGCCCGCTTCTCCACCGGCTTCCTCAAGGTCACGCCCGCCCACGACCCCAGCGACTGGGAAATCGGCCAGCGCCACGGCCTGGCGGTCATCAACGTCATGGCCCCCGACGGGTCCATCTCCGACCGCCACGGCTGGGATGACGCCCGTACGCCCGAGGCGCGGGCACTGCTGGGCATGGACCGCTTCGAGGCACGCGAGGCCATCGTCGAGTGGTTCCGGCGCGAGAATCTGCTCGAGGACGTCCGCGAGTACACCCACGAGGTGGGCCACAGCTATCGCAGCCACGTGCCCATCGAGCCGTACCTCTCCGACCAGTGGTTCATCGCCGTCAAGAAGCCCATCCCCTCCCTGCCGGATGAGGGCCTCATCGAGGGCACGGACGTGCCGGCGAACTCGCTGGCCGGCCTGGCCCTCAAGCCGCTGCTGGACCGCCGGCTGCGGTTCGTCCCGCCGCGATACGCGGCGGTGTATCGAAACTGGCTGGAAAACCTCCGCGACTGGCCCATCAGCCGGCAACTGTGGTGGGGACACCAGATACCGGTCTGGACAGTGCGCCTGAGAAACGTGGCCAACATTCAGAAGTTGGCAGCCATGACAAGAAAATGGGAGGTGCAGGATAAGGCTGCGCTATGGATGCGCGGTGTCTTGCCCGACACGGGCGCGGCGACGCGACGCGACCGGCACTGTCTGGAGCAGGCTCTCGCAATGGCTGGTGGCGACACCGAGCTTCACGTCTGCATGCGACAGAACGACCAAGCCATCATCGACGAGCTGGAAGAGGCCGGCTTTCAGCGCGACCCGGACGTCCTGGACACGTGGTTCAGCTCGGCCCTCTGGCCCATCAGCACGATGGGCTGGCCGGAGGAGACCGACCTGCTGAGGACCTTCTATCCCACCAGCGTGCTGTGCACCGCGCGTGAGATCATCACGTTGTGGGTCAGCCGGATGGTGATGTTCGGGCAGTATTTCCGCGGCCAGGCGCCCTTCGCCGACGTGTACATCCACGCCATGATCCAGGACGGCCAGGGCCGGAAGATGTCCAAGAGCCTGGGCAACGGCATCGACCCGATGGACATCATCGAGTCCCACGGCGCCGACGCCATGCGCTTCACCCTGGCGGCCATGACCACCGAAACCCAGGACGTCCGCATGCCGGTGGAGCGCATGACCCTGCCCGATGGGCGCCAGGCCAACACCTCGCCCAAGTTCGACATCGGGCGGAACTTCTGCAACAAGCTCTGGAACGCCGCCCGCTTCTCGCTGATGAGCATCACCGGCGCGCCCGCCTGGGCCGACATCAGCCCAGGCCGGCATATCTCCGACGCCTGGATACTCTCCCGGCTCAACGCCACCGTCCGCGAGGTCACCGAGCACCTGGATGCCTACCGCTTCCACGACGCCGCCACCACCCTGTACCGGTACATGTGGAACGACTTCTGCGACTGGTACCTGGAGATAGCCAAGGTCCGCCTGGCCGGCGGCGACCAGACGCCCAAGGCCGTCCTGGCCCACGCCCTGGACGTGCTGCTGCGCCTGCTGCACCCCTTCGTGCCCTTCATCACCGAGGCCATCTGGGAACAGTTCGGCTCCTCGGTGCCGGTCCGCGGACCGGCCGACACGCCCGCCGAGCCGTTGCTGGCCCGGGCGGCCTGGCCGCGGGCCCAGGCCGAGTGGGTCAGCCCGGCCGTGGAGGAGCGCTTCGGACAGCTTCAGCAACTCATCAGCGGCATCCGCGACGTCCGCAGCCGGCACAACGTCGCCCCCGACCGCAGCGTTCGCGTCATCGTCGCCGCCGAGGGCGAACGGGCCGAGCTACTCGCCGCCAACACCGACCTGCTGGCCGCCCTGGCCCGGGCCGAGCCGGTGGAAGTTGACCCGTCCGCCAGGCCCACCGGCAGCGACGCCACGGTCCTGGCCGGGGATGTCCAGGCCCTGGTGCGTGACGTCATCGACCCCCAGGCCGAGCGCGACCGGCTGGGCAAGCGGCGCCAGCGGCTGCTGCGCGGCATCGAGTCGGCCCGGGCCAAGCTCGAGAACCCCAACTTCGTCCAGCGTGCCCCGGCCGGGGTCGTCCAGCGTGAGCGCCGCCGCCTGGAGGAGATGCTCTCCGAGCTGGCCGCCGTGGAGGAATCGCTCAAGGCGCTGGGATAGCCCCGAACCGGCGGGCCTTGCCGGCCGGGGTTCGGCGGCATACAATTCATTGCCGGGCGGAAGGCGGCACTGGAAAGGCACGCTCATGGACGTGCGGATGGAGTTATCCCGAATCGTCATCACGGAGACCTCGCCCCAGCAGGAGATCTTCCTGAAGGAGGTCGGCGGCGATCGCAGCTTTTCCATTGCCATCGGCATCAACGAGGCGCTGGCGATCGACTGCCGGCTGAAGGGCGTGCCGTTTCCCCGGCCCAGGACGCACGACCTGCTGGCCGCCGTGATCGAGGCCATGGGCGGGCGCGTGGCCAAGATCGTCATCAACGACCTGCGCGACCGCACCTTCATCGCCACCTTGTACATCGAGCGCGACGGCGAGGTCATCACGGTGGATTCCCGCCCATCCGACGCCATCGCCCTGGGCGTCGCCTTCGACACCCCCATCTACGTCGCCGAGCACGTCCTGGACGAAGTGGCCACCGGGCCGATGGACCTGGAGGCCCAGCGCGAGGCCCTGCGCATGCGGCGCGACGAACTGGCCGAGGAAATCGCCCGCGTCCAGCGCCGGCTGGACAACGAAGGCTTCCAGGCCACCGCCAGCACCAAGGACATCCGCACCCTGCGCCGCTACCTCCAGGAGATGCAGGCCGAGCTGGAGGCCATCGAGGAGATCCTCCGCCACATCCAGTGAACTTCACCTGGCGGGGAACAGCCCCAGGTCCACCACCACCGAGCCGGGGGTGAAATACACCACCTTCAATCGTTCCCCGCCGAGCACGGTGACCCTCACCCCGCAGAGGTTCATCTTCTTCGCCAGGGCCAGGTCGCCCGGCACAGGGCCGGCCGAGTCCGGCTCGCCCGCCTGCCGCCAGAGACCCACGAAGAAACACGCCGCCCGCAGCCCATCCCACAGCATCCTCTCGGACGGAACGTAGCGGCCCTGCGCCGGCTTGCCGGCCGGGCGATATACCTTGGCCTCGAACTGCCCGCCCTGCCAGGCGATCAGACCACCCCAGGGCCGGGGGGGACCGGCCCGACCCTGCCCGGCGGTGTTGCGGAAGGCCTGGGCCACCCGTAGCCGGCGGAACATCTCGTCCAGCAGCAACAGGTTCCACAGGTCGGCCATGCTGAGGGCGTCCTTGACGGCCTGGAAATCCCCCACCCGGGCGCGGCGAGTCCCAGGCCGACCGGCTGAGCCCAGGCCCGCCCGCCGCCGGGCGATGGCGCGGGCGACCTCCAGGACCATCTGCTCCCGGCTCATCCGCGTGTTCCGCACCGGGTCGCGCACCAGGTGTCGCAGCAGGTGCAGGTCGCGGATGTTGAAACGATAGCCATACCGCGAGCGCCAGGCGCTGGCCAGCGCCGCGGCCTGGGTGAACCGGGCCTTGCCACCGGCAAAGGCGACCACGGTGCCCAACAACTCGCGCCCGTTGGCAGGCACGTAGTCGAAATCATGGATGAATAACTGTATCGCGCGGACGGCGTCGGTCCGCGGCTTCAGGGCCGAAAGGCTCCGCTTCAGCAGCCCCTCGGGCAGCCGGCGGTGAAGGATCTCGATGGCCGAACCACGGGCGTAGAACTCCGTGGTGTTCAGGCCATCCCAGCGACCCCAACATGGCCAGCCGCAGGGCCGGGTCGCGGACGCCGGCCAGGGCGGCCACAAGCGCTTGGGCAAGTCCCGGCCGGCGGCGCCGGGCCAGCAGCGCCAGCACCGCGTTGCGCAGACGCTGCGGGGTCTGGGCATCGTTCAGCACCAGCACCAGGGCCTCGGAAGCCTCCTCCATGCCCGCCCCCACCTGCTCCAGCACCCGCAATGACTCCAGCCGCTGCTGCTCAGAGAGCCCCTTGCAGACGACCCGTTGGGCGTTGTACAGGGCCACGGCACGGGGGGTGAAATCCTTGAGCGCCGAGCTGTCATAGCGCCGCAGCTCGGCGAGATTCACCGGCGGTCGCGGGGCCGGATCGGCGCAGCCGCAGGCACCGAAAAGCCAAAGCGCCAAAGCGGCCCGCCTCCACCAAGTCCGACGTCCCATGATTTTCGCTTGTGGTCCCGACCGGTCTGCCACCGCCTCCGGGATGCCCCGCAGGGCGCCTGTGCCCGCCGCCGGCAGACGGCCTACTCGGCCAGTTGCCGCTGAACGGGCGTGGGAATCTTATCCAATTCCGCCTTGAGCCGTTCAAACAATTCCCGCAGCAGCCGATGCCGACGTCGCAGCTCCTCCAGTCGCCGACGGAAGTCCGCCATCGACAGCCTGGCCCCAGGCCGACTGGCCGCAGAGCTCGCAGCCCGGCTGGCAGGGCCCGTTGCCGGCCTGGAGGCCGGCCTGGAGGCCGCGGCCCGGCTCAGCACGCGGGCCTTGGCCTTGTACTTGGCAAGAAGCTCCATCGCCTGGAGTTTCTGCACCTCGTCCAGCCTGTGCCGCCGGATGAACTGCCTGACGTAGGCCTCCCAGCGGTCGAGGCCCCTGGGGCGGGCGTGGCGAGCCCGGCGGCGGCCGGGCCGGCTGGCCGGGGCCTTGGGCTGGACCACTTCCGCACCCGGCGGCGGGGCCCGACCCGCGAGGACCTCGACCCTCAGCCGGGCCGCACGCAACTGGCCCGCCATGCGGGCGCGGTCCTCTGCCAGTCGCCGCCGCTGCTGCTGGTCCAGTTCGTCGGCCAGGCTGTCCGCTATCGCCGCGGATTCCCTCTCCATCCACCCCAAAAGCGGCAGGGCCCGTTCGGCCAGGTCTCGCTTCACCTCCTCCGGCAGCTCCTCCCAGCCGACGCGCTCCTGGCGCATCAGTTCCCCCAGCGCCCTGCCCCGGGCCATGAGGGCAAAGGCCTCCCGCCCGTGCCGGCGCAGGAACCGCTGTGCCGACCGCCTCAGCACCTGCCGCAGTAACTGCCGCTGTCGGTCGTCCAGCTCGTAGCGCTTCTCCATCCTTTCGGCGGCACGCTGGAAGCGGCGCAATACCCTCTGGCGGAACTGCTCATACGCCTGGGCCGTCCGCTCGTCCACCGTCGAGCCATCGGC
>MVCS01000148.1 GCA_002049885.1 Planctomycetales bacterium 4484_123
GGAGAGAAGATCCCCCCGCTTGCCCATCCCTCGACACGGGGCACTCGAATCCCAGGGCCCCGGTGCCGGCCGGATCCCGATGCCCCAACGGGCGCCCCGCCCCCTCACCTCGCCCCGCGCAGCACGAAGACGCTGAAGGTCGGCCCCACTGGGCGCAGCTCCCTCGCCCCGCCCCCCACTGGCCGGACCGGCTGGACCGGCCTGAGCGGCAGTCGCACCGGCCGGCCGTCATAGGTGCCGGCGACCACGGGCCGGCCGAAGTAGTCCACCGCGGCCAGCACCTCGTAACGCGCCCCTACCTTGAGGAAGTCCCTCAAGTCCACCTCGACGGCCTCTGCCCGCGTCCAGTTGTAAACGACGATGTGCGCGCGACCGAGCTGGTAGCGGTTGGGGCGAATGAACGCGTCTATCCGCCCGGGCCTGCCGGCGGCGGACTTCCCGGCCCGGTCGAAGCCCGTCTCTGCCCGCCAGGCGTCGAATCCCAAGGCCCCGCCCCTGCCGGCCAGGCGCACCAGGAAGCGGCGGCTTTGCGCGTGCCGCCCCACGGCGCGATAGGTGTTTTCGTCCCAGGCATAGTTGGCGACCGACAGGCCGTCCGAGGCCTCCAGGGCCACCAGGGGCCCGGCGCTGATGAAGGTGTTGCCGGAGACGTCCAGCTTTCGCCAGTTCTTCAGGCTCACGCAACCAACGAAGTAGTTGCCGCACGCGACCAGATCGCCGTTGACCGCCTTGTAGCCCAGTCGGACGGACGTGCGGCCCAGGCCACGACGATAGGTGAAGTTGTTCAGCAACTTGATCCCGCTGGCCGGGCAGCCCCCGCCGACGAGGATGTCCGGCGCCGCGCCTGCACGTGACGGCGAGCCGTTGTTGAAGCAGACATTCCCCTCTATGTGGAAGCCTTTCAGTGAGGCCCGCGCCGAGCCGTAAACGTGGATGCCATGGCTGAACTGATTGAAGATGATGTTGTCTACGAGGCGCTTGGTGTCCGTGCGGTTCTGGGCATAGATGCCGTGGCCGTGACCGCGGTCTGGGCCCTGCCAGCCGTTGTTGTAGATGATGCACCCATAGACCTCCCCGCCGGCGCCGCTGGACCACAGCCCAAAGCCGACCCCGCAGTCGTGCACCACCATGTTGATGAAGCGGATGTAGTCCCCCCGGCAGTCGATCCCGCCCCGGCTGATGTCCGGCGGATGCGACCCGGCCGTCTTCGTCTCCCGTCGCTCCTCCGAACAGGTCACCTCAAGGCCCCAGAAGGTCGTCCACTGGCCCCGCACGGTGAAGGTGGCGCCGCCGTCGGCATTTGCCCGGCAGTCGATGGTGGCTCGCTGGCCGGGGTACTGCCGGACGAGGATGGGCGCGCCGCGCGCCCCCCGCAGCTCGCTGACGAAGCCGCCGGTGTAAGTGCCGCCCAGCAGATAGATGGTATCCCCGGGGCGGGCGGGACTGCGCCGCGAGAGGGCCGTGGCCAGGTCCAACGGGCGCTGCCGGCTGCCGTTGCCGTCAGGCCGGCCGGCCGGCGCCACGTAGTAGTACCGGCCCCCGCCGGCGGCCTGTGCCGCCGCAGCCAGGCATACGGCCACCGGCCCGATCCAGAAGACGATGCGGTTTGGCATGTTTGCTACTTTGTGGGCGTCGCCCAGGTGGTCTGCTTGTTTCGCACGATGCGCCTGATCGCATAGGTCTTGCCGCCGCCGGCCTCGAAGTAGATGCGCATCAGCATCTCGCCGATCAGCCCGGTGGAAAGGAACAACATGGCCGTGACCACCAGGATGAACCCCAGCGCCATAAGCGGGCCGTGCTCGCGGAACAGGTGGAACTCGCTCCAATGGAGGAGCTTTCGCACGAAGCCATAGCCCAGGATGCCGGTTCCGCCGGCCAGGCACAGCAGGCCCCACTTGCCGAAAAAGTGCAGTGGCCGGGTGAGGTAGCCGGTGACGAACCGCAGCATCAGCAGGTCCATGGCCACGCGAAAGGTCCGGGCCAGGCCATAGTTGCTCCTGCCGGCGTGCCGGCGGACGTTCTTGATGGGCACCTCGCAGATGCGGGCGCCGTAGCGGGCGATGATGGCCGGCACGTAGCGATGCATGTCGCCATACAGTCGCACGCCCTGGAGCACGTCGCGCCGGTAGGCCTTGAAGGTCGTGCCGAAGTCGTGCAAACGCACGCCCGAAACCCATGCCAGCAGCCAGTTGGCCACCCGCGAGGGGATTCGCCGAAACAGCAGGTTGTCGCCCCGGCGGACGCGCCAGCCGCTGGCCACGTCGTAACCCTCGTCGATCTTCTTGACGAACAGCGGGATCTCGTACGGGTCGTGCTGGAGGTCGCCGTCCATGGCGATGATGACCTCGCCGCCGGCGGTGTCGAAGCCGGCCTGGAGGGCCGTCGTCTGCCCGAAGTTGCGGCGCAGGTCCACGAAGATCACCCGCTCGTCGGACTCGGCGATGCGGGCGAGGATCTGCCCCGTCTCGTCGCTGCTGCCGTCGTTGACGAACACCATCTCGTACGGCCGGCCCACGTGCTTCATCACGCGCACGATCCGCCCGTACAGTTTCTCCACCACCGCCGCCTCGTTGAAGAAAGGCACCACGATGCTGTACTTGACGCCCGGGCCGTCCGGGGGCGGCTCGGAGGCCTTCTCTGCTGCCACGGCGGCGACCGGCTGGGCCGGCTGGCCCACGGCGTCGCTACCGTCCAGGTTCGCTTCCGAGTCGTCCATAGTGTGTCAGCTCTATGCCGCGTCGCCTGATGGCCCGGACCACCGCCGGGTCGCACAGGGCCGCAGCCTCCGCCGCCCGGCTGGCCAGGAGGCGCGTCTGCCGGCTGTTCAGGTCCCTGTCGAAGCCGGGATGCACCATGATCTCGGCCACTCCCGGCTGGAGCGACTCGACGGCCCGCAGCAGGAACGCCACGTCCATCCGCCCGGTGTGGGCCACGCCCAGCGTCCCGCTGGTGACCAGCAGTTCCGGAGCGATTCGCTCGCAGCGCCGGCCCAGCAGGTTCAGCACCATGCTGATGCGGCGCTGCCCGCGCGGAGCTGGCGGCCATCCCTCGCCGGTCAGTACCTCGCGGTGCCGCCGCACGAACGGGATATCATACCGCCTGCACAGACCGGCCACGATACGGAAAATGGCGGGCCAGGCGTGCACGTGGCGATGGCTGTCCACGTGCGTGGGCCGATGGCCCCGCGCCAGGCACCAGCGAACCTGCGCGTCGAACTCCGCAGCCACCGCCGCCAGTGTCCGCCGGGGACGCAGCAGGCATCGCCGGATGAGCTGGGAGCCCTTCAAATCCATGACGCCCTCCGGTCCGGCCAGCACGCGCGCCGCCTCCGCCGAGAGGCACGGGCCCTGACAGGCGTTGAGGTGCAGCCCGATGCCCAGGGCGGGCGTGGAACGGGCACCGGCCAGTGCGGCCTCGGCCGCCGGCATGTTGGCAGCCAGGGTCGCGGAGGTCACGATGCCATCCCGGTGGGCCTGGAAGATGCCGGCATTGACTCCCTCCGACCAGCCCAGGTCGTCGGCGTTGACTATTAGCCGGATGGGGTCCCTCGGCCCGCTCATTGGCCGTCCGACGCCTCCAGCTCCCGGACGATGCCGGCCACCCAGGCCGCCACCACGCCCACCGCCCCGGGGATCACCAGCACCATGACCGGGTTGGTCAGGTACGCCGCCAGCACCGCGCTTCGCCCCAGGCCCGGCAGTTTCAACGTTCCGTAAACCGCCACCGCCAGGCCTTCGCGCAGGCCGAACCCCCCCGGAGTGGCCGGGATGATGTTGTGCAGCATGACGATCGGACCCAGCGCGCAGGCCGTCAGCAGGTCGATCCGTCCATAGGCCTGGAGGCAGAAGTACACCGTCAGCACGCTGACCGTCTCGGCCAGCAGCGAGGTCAGAAAGAACACGCCGAACTGCCCCCCGTGCAGGCGGACCTCGGCCAGCTCCTTGGCCCTGCCCGGAAGGACGCGACTCAGCAGCCGCCACAGGCCCGCAGGGCGATAGTGCACCAGCAACGGCACCGCCAGCGCGCCGGCCAGCAGCAGTGGACAGGTCAGCAGCAGCCACGGAGGGACCGGCCCGCCGCCAGCCAGCCGGACCGCCCCGGCAAAGACCAGGTAGAACACCCCCAGCAGTGCCAGCACCAGCACGGCCGCCAGGTCGAAGAGCCGTTCTATCAGCACCCAGCCGGCCAGGCGCATGCGGGCACCCTTGGGTACGAACATGGGCCGGACCACCTCCCCGCCACGCAGCGGCGTCACCAGCCCGATGCCCAGGCCGGCCAGCATGGACGTCCAGGCTGTGCCCCAGGAGACCTTGGTGCCCTCGATGGCAGTCATCCACCGCCACCGGGCCGTCCGCACCGTCCAGTACACCACCGCCAGTGCAGCCACGCCGCCCAGCCAGCGCCAATCGACCCCGGCCAGCGTCCCGGCCAGTTCCGACCACCTCTGCCTGCTCAGCAACAGTGCCAGGATGGCCACCGCCAGGGCCAGCGACAGGCCGAACTTCAGCCAGCTTCTCAGCCTCGACCGCATGTGGGATTGAGGCTATCCGAAAAGCCCGGGCGGGAAAAGGTCGAGCTGGCGCGAGGGCATCGCACCGTTGCAGCTGCGGCCCGGCAGGCCCTTGCACTGCCCACTGGCAGCGGCCCAATGCCTGCAGACGGCGGCCTCATCCCCGCGGGTGACGGCCCGCGGGCACTGTTCACGATGGCGACCAGTGACGGCTAGACCGTCGTCACGAGCGTGAGAGGTTTTCCTTGCCCCGCCCCCGGGCGCCGGCCATATTGAATGGCCAATTTCGCACTGGGCCAATGGGCGTGCGCCGCCGTCTCAGGCGCGCTGCGGAAGGGGTTCGGAAATGACCGATCTGCTGGAAGAGCAGCGGGAGAATTGGGGTTCACGCGCCGCGTTCGTGCTGGCCGCCATTGGCTCGGCGGTGGGGCTGGGCAACCTTTGGGGCTTCCCGTACAAGCTTTACAAGTATGGCGGCGGTGCCTTTCTCATCCCCTACATCCTGGCCATGGTCATCATCGGCGTGCCCGTGCTCATCCTGGAGCTGAGCCTGGGGCACATGACCCAGCGGGCGGCGCCGGAGGCCTTCCGCCGCGTCGGCCGGCGGAAAGAGGCCGTCGGCTGGTGGGGTATCCTGCTCAGCTTCGTCATCATCACCTACTACCCCGTCATCCTGGCCTGGTGCCTGAGCTTCTTCTGGTATGCCATCGAGGGGATCATCTGGCACGGCGGGGAGTTGCCGTGGGCCCGGACGGTCGATGGGGCGGCCAATTTCTTCCTGTACGACTACGCCAGGATGTGGCGGGCGGGCCAGGCCGAGCACAGTTGGCAGCTCGGCAGCATGGGTCCGCACATCGTGCTGTCGCTGGCGGCGGTGTGGGTCATGATGTTCCTGTGCATCTTTCGCGGCGTGCGTGTGGTCAGCAAGGTGGTGATGTGGACCGTGCCCCTGCCGTGGCTGATGCTGATGATCCTCACCATCCGCGGGCTGACCCTCGAGGGCGCCACCACGGGGCTGGCCTATTACCTCAACCCCGACTGGTCACAGTTGCTCAAGCCGACGACCTGGCGCTTCGCCTTCGGGCAGGTGTTCTTCTCCATGAGCCTGGCCTTCGGGGTGATGGTCACCTATGCCAGCTTTCTCCACCGCAAGAGCGACATCAACAACAACGCCGCGGTGGTCGGCCTGGGCGACCTTGGCACCAGTTTCATCGCCGGCATCGCGGTCTTTGCCACCCTGGGCGCCATGAGCGTCGCCGCCAAGCTGCCGGTGAACAAACTCATCGGCAGCGAGACGGGCACGGTGGGCCTGTCGTTCATCGCCTTCCCCTATGCCCTGGCCCAACTGCCCCACAGCGCGTGGTTCGCGGCTGTGTTCTTCTTCGCCTTGATTACCCTGGGCATCGACTCGGCCTTCTCCATCACCGAGAGCGTCCTGGCCTCCGTGGTGGACAAGACCGGCTGGAACCGCAGCGC
>MVCS01000001.1 GCA_002049885.1 Planctomycetales bacterium 4484_123
CGCGGGTCGCGAATCTCCCTGGCCGCGGCCAGGATGTATTCGTGTCCCTTCAGTTCCGCCAATCGGGAGACCTGTGTGGCCAGCACGTCGTCCGGCCCCAGGCCCAACGATTGCCGAAAGAGGTCAACCTCGGCGGGCCGGCGGAGGTACGTCTCGATCTCCATGCCGCTGTAGATGGTGGTGAACTGTTCGGGCCGACCCACGCCGGCGGCCAGTGCCTGGCGGGTCATGGCGTCGGCGACGGAGATGATGGCGTCAGTCTGCCTGGCCGCCCGCCGTTCCAGGGCGATGTACATCCGGTTTCGCCAGCGCGGCAGGTAGGGGTGGAACGGCAGGCCGTGGATGGTATGCACGATGCGGAGGCGGGCGTAGCGGCCGCCGCGACGGCGCAACTTGGCCGCCGCCTGCGCAGTGTCCCCAGCACGACGAGGCGATATCCGCCGGCCCGGGCCCGACCCAGCAGCTCGCCCTCGGGCCCCAGGGGCGGGCCGGTGATGAGCGTCACCTGATGGCCGCGGGCGTGCAGGCCCTCGCAGGTGAGGATGGTGTTCTCCTGGGCCCCGCCGAGGATCATGCGGGTGATGATGTGAACGATCTTCATTGGGCACCATCACACCCGGCCCTGGCGGCGCCGTCAAGGCCGACCGTCCTGGGTGGGGCCGTGGGGCCAGCCGTCCGAGGCTGGCGGTCCGGCCTGGAACCCGGCACCGTCGGCGGCGGGTGCGACTGTCGGCAGGCCGTTGGCGCCGTTGTCCCCGGGGGCGGGTCTTCGCAGGCCGCCCAGTCCGAAGCGGGCGGCGGCGCGGTACAGGACGGTGTACAGGGTGGGTACGACCACCAGGGTCAGCAGGGTGGCGAAGGCCAGGCCGAAGATGACGGCGATGGCCATGCTCGACCACCACTGGCTGGACTCGCTGCGGGTGTTGATGATGGTGCCCCAGAAGTTGGCCGGGTCCACGTCGTGGATTTCCAGGCTCACGCCGACGGCCATGGGTATGAGGCCGAGGATGGTGGTGGTGGCGGTCAGCAGCACCGGGCGCAGGCGGGTCACACCCGCATCCGTGGCCAGGCCGTCTCGGGCGACCCTCTCGATGGCGGCGCGAGCGTCGGCCTGGCGCCGGCCGAGCCATCCCGGCCTCAGCAGTTGCCAGACGCGTCCGGCGGGGGAGTCTTCCGGCCCCGAGGCTGCGGCCATCAGTGCCCGGCAGAAGGCGGGCCAGTCGCGGATGTCGTCTTCCCACAGGCGGTTGTCGCCCAGTGGGTCCAATCGTGCCTGGACGTCCTTGAGCACCTCCTCGCTGCGCCGGCCCTCGGCGTCGGCGGTGATGGTGACCACGCGCTTCTGGTTGATGCGATGGATGGTGCCGAAGCCGGGACGGTAGTCGAACTCGCCCAGCGAGCTGAGGGGGACCGCCTTGCCTTGGCGGTTGGGCACGCGCAGGCTGAAGAGGTCTTCGATGCGCCGGCGCCGGCTGAGCGGCAGGCGGATGGTGATGTCGTACTCGTCGTTGAATTCCCGGAAGGTGCTGACCTCCGTGCCGAAGACGGCCATCTTGAGGAAGTTGCCGATGATGCGGGTGTTGACTCCCAGCAGCATTGCCCGGCGGCGGTCCACCTTGAAGACCAGTTCCGGCCCGGCCGCCTCCAGGTCGCTGCGCAGGTTGACCAGTCCGGGCACGGGCGGGTCGGAGATCAGGCGCTTGGCCCGCTCGGCGAGCCTTTCCAGCTCGCGGAAGTCTTTGCCGCTGATCCGCAAGGTGACCGGTGCGCCGGTGGGAGGGCCTTCCTTTTCTTTCTCCAGCTTGATCTCCGCGCCCGGGATGTCGGCCAGGACACGGCGGATTTCCTCCACGACCTTTGCCGAGGGGCGGTCCTCGGGGCGGTCCTGGTAGTCCAGGAACAGCAGCGTGACGTTGGCGACGTGCGGCCCGGAGGCCGAGCCCACCAAGGCGAACCCCTCACCGGCCGATCCCACGTTCGTGATCACATGCTTGAGGTCCGCTCGGAAGGGTTCGACGCGGCGCTCGACGATTCGCGCCAGGCGGTCTGACTCGCGCAGATTCGTGCCCTGTGGGCTGCGGATGTTGATGTAGGCCCGCCGGGGATCGAAGTCGGGCAGCAGTTCGAAGCCGTTGCCGCGCTTGGCGTACACCTCGGCCAGGCCCACCAGCAGCAGCACCGCCAGGGCGATGGTAACGGGCCAGCGCCTCAGCGAGGCAGCCAGCAGCCGGCGGTAACCGCGGATGAACACGAGCCGACTGCGACCTGCGGCGGTGACTGACCGGTCAATCACTGATTGTATCACGGCAGCCCTGAGGCGCCAAGGGACGCAATTGGCACCACTTGGTTGGGCGGTCACCGACGATGGCGGGGGCCTTCACGGGCCCGGCTGGGGCTGGTCATGGCCCTTCATCGCCAGCGTTGGTGACGCCGGGGGGGTTACGTACGCTCTGGGTAGCTGTGGTCGGCGGGGCTATTGGTGCCCCCTGGGCCGCTGGCGTCTCCTGCTCCGGCCGAAGGTGTGCAGCGGCTGGGTGGCCAGCTTCCTGATCCTTCGCCACCAGGCGGCGAGGCTGTGGCCGCTGCGACTCCGCAGCAGGGCGTGAAAGCGGTGGAAGATCTCGTCGATCCGTTCTGCCGGCAGGGAGGGCATCTCCAGCACGCTGCGAGGGACGTAGAAGCATTCCTCTCCGCGCCCGCTGATCCAGCCGTTCTCGGCGCACACCTCCGCGGCCCTTGTCCCCGCTATGGGGAAAAAGATTCGCGGGACGACCTCGTCGAGCTTCAATGCCGTCACCAGGTCGAGGGTTTCTTCGACAGAGACCTCCGACTCGTACGGCACGCCGATGAAGACCATGCCCCGCACCGCCAGCCCGGCCCGTTTCATGGACGAGACGCCGTTGAGTATCTGGTTGTGCGAGGTGCGCAGGGTCAGCACCTCCTCACGGATGAAGTTGCTGCCTGAGCCGATCTGGACATCCACCTGTCGGCAGCCGGCCCGGGCGAGTAGTTCGGCCGTGTGCTGCCCCACGGCGTTGAGGCAGACCCGGCAGCGGAAGGGCAGGCCGCAACGGCGGGGGTATTCCTCCGCGAAGCGGGCCAGCCATTCGGCGTCCGTGGCGAAGGCGTGGTCCTCGAAGACGATGCCCTGGATGCCCTGGTAGCGTTCGACCACGGCGCTGATCTCTGCCAGCAGGTGGTCCACACTGCGACGGCGCAGGTAGCCGTCCCGGCCGTAAAGCTCGATGTACCAGTCGTTGAGGCAGTGGGCGCACCAATTCAGGCAGCCGCGGGTGGCGCGGAATGCCGCCTCGTGCTCGGCGGAGACGGTCCGGCCGTAGTCGAATATATCACGGTCGGGGTGGGGCAGCGTGTCCAGGTCGGCAGTCGGCTTGTCGGGGACATTGCGGACCAGGCCCTCTTCACTGTTGAACCACACGCCGGGCACCTCGGCGGGTGACAGGTCGCTGGTGGCCAGGGCTGCGGTCAGCCTGGGCAGCGCCTGGTCATATTCGCCGCGGATGAGGGCGGTGACCCCCGGGATGCTGATGGCCTGTTCGGGCTGGGAGGTGGCGTAGCGTCCGACCAGGATGACGGGCAGGTAGTGTCGCTCGGCGATTTCCACGATGGTGTGGCGAGCAAGGGTGTGGCGGTGGGGGGGGACATCCATGAGGATGTGGCTCGGCCGGTGGCGCGTCACTGCCGAGCGCAGTCGGTCGCGGTCGTAGTCGCTCATCGCCACCAGGGCGACCTCCAGGTTCCGGCGGCGGAGCATGGCCACTGCCAGCCCCAGCTCGTGACAGAAGCGCGGCCGGTCTGGCGCGTGAGAAGGGGGGACGAGTTGGACAATCAGTATGTTCATGCTCTCCGGCCCTCCGCGCGGCAGGCCGGGGGGCTCCGGGCCGCCCTAGCTGCACAGCCGGGTCACCAGCAGTTGCATGGTCGTCAGTGGGTCGGCGCCGGTCTTCAGTGCCAGGTCTGCTTCGAGCAGATGCCGGAAATCTTCGAATGACCTTTGGGGGCTCTGGTCGCGGCCACGTCGGGCCGAACGCGGTCGGCGTCTGCGGCCTTGAAGGCTCGACCGCAGCATCCAGCCGATCAGCCCCAAGGCGCGGAACTCATCCCCACGGGTGCTGAGCAGGTCGTCGAGGGCCTCCAGCGCCCCCTTCAGGTCCCCGGCCTCTATGGCGTTGGTCAGGGCGAAGGGCTCCGGTCCGGCGGTGGCGACCACGGCTGCGGCCACGTCGTCGGCGGAGACGGTGCTGCGCCGGCCCACGAACAATGCCAGCTTTTCCAGCTCGCTGTCCAGCCGCGCCAGGTCCGGCCCGATCCACTCGGCCAGCACCTCCGCCGCCTCGCGCGAGATCGTCTTGCCGCGGGCCCGGGCGAGCTTGCTGATCCACCCGGGCAGGGCGTCGTAGGCGGGGCAGGAGCAGTCGAAGACCTCCCCCACCTTGGCCGCCTTCCTGGCCAGCACCCATCGTCCCTGCCAGGCGTTGACCATCAGCACCAGGGTGCCGGTAGGGCAGGGGTGGTCGAGGTAGTCTTCGAGCTGATGGCGATATCGGCTGACGAAGGGGTCGGCGTCGTGCACGAAGACCATTCGGCGGGCCGCCAGCAGCGGGGCGGTGCGGAGTTCGTCGAGCACGGTGGCCAGTTGGGCCTGGCCGTCCAGGTCGGTGACGGCCAGGGCCGTGTGCTCGTCGGGCGGGAGGGCCTCGATGAGCTGCCTGCGGTAGTGGCGGCGCAGGTAGGGGTCCGGGCCGTTGAAGATGTAGATGCACTTGCAGGGCTTCTCGGCCATGGCGCGCACTCATTGTCCAGGAAGCCCGGCGTGTTGTAAAGACGGCAGCAACAGGGCGGGGGTCCGCCGCCCCTGGATGGGTCAGGGCAGTCTCAGATCAGGCCGAAGAGTTGCTTGACGGCCGCGCCAGCGCGCCGAAACGGAACCGGGTCGATGGAGTAGAAGACCTGCTTTCCCTGGCGGCGATTGCGGACCAACCCGTGCGCCCGCAGCAATCCGAGGTGGTGAGAGACGGTAGGCTGGGGCAGGCGGAGGGTCTTGCAGAGCTGCGTGACGTGCTGTTCGCCCTTCTGTAGCAGCAGGACTACGAGTTTCAGTCTCGTCTGGTCCGAAAGTACACGGAAAAACCTAGACAAGCTCTGGATATGCTGACTCTTCACTATTCCGTCTCCATAGGGCTTTGGGCAACTTGCCGGGCCAAACCCAGGCGGCTGCCCTGCTTCGGACCGAAAAAGAATATTACGTAAGGCAGCGATGAACAGCCGACCCTTACGGGCCGCCGGCGCGGAAGGCTTGCCGCCCCTTGCCGTCGGCCCATCGGGAGCTTCCGTTGTCTGCTCGGGTCGGGGAGATGTTCACAGCGGAACGGTCCCGGCGTCGCGCTGCCGCGCAACCGGGACGGCAGGCGCGACGGAGATATTACATCTGTCGGCGACGATACATGACCAGGCCGATGATGAGGGCGATCAGCACCACCAGGAGTGGGAGCTGCCACCATCTGAACCATGCGGCCGCCACACCAAGCAGTCCACCATCGATCATGTCGCTCTCCTTCGTGCCGCTGCCGTCAATAACTGATTGCGATAGTGCTTATAGCGTTCCAGCAAAAAATGTGTCAAGCAAAAACCCTGCATCGCTCGATCGGCCGAACCAGCGTCGCCATGACCGAAGCGGCAAGGCACGTGCACTGGCGGCGACTGGACTCGAACCAGTGACCCAGGGCTTATGAATCCCTTGCTCTGCCGACTGAGCTACGCCGCCAACGCCGGTACATATTGCCTCTGTCGCCAGGGCATTGCAAGGGCTTTCTCGCCTCCTCCGTATTCCTCCGGTGGCATTTGCGCTGCGGGCCCCGTGCCGGCTGGGCCTTTGTCCGCGCCGCCGCGGGCGGCGCAAAAAACGGCCGGCGCCCCGTCTGAGCCGCGGCGCCGGCCGGCGTGCTAGAAGCGCACGGAGGGGGGAGCCATCTTCATTCAGTCGTCGTGGCCGTGGGTCCGGTCGCGGCTTGAGTCTTGCGTTTTCTCTGCCGCGGCTTGCGCTTCCTGGGCTGCCGGAGCGGCCTGACCTTTTCACGCTGCTGTTCGTCGAGGATTTGCTCGCGGACGTAGGTGTAGAGCTTGTTGTAGAGCTCCATCCGGGCCTTGCGGTCGGTCATGTCCACGCCGGTGGACTGCTCGACGTATGCGGCCTTGATCTTGGCCTTCTGCTCGTCGGTGAGTCTTGCCCGGTGGAAGCGGCGGACGAGGTACGCCACTGCCACTTCTGTCCGCTGCTCGGGGGAGAGGACTTCCTTCTCGACCTGGGCGTACAGCTTGGCCAGCAGGGTGCTGCGGCCCTTCGCGGTGGTCGCCTCGGTGCCGGCGGCGAGCTTGACGTAGGCCGCCTTGACCTGCTCTTCCTGCTCGGCGGTCAGCTTGGCCGGGCTGATGCGCCGCTTGACGTCCAGGAGGGCCTGGTACTGGTCCCACTTGGCCTTCTGCTCGGGGGTGAGGACCTCCATGACGGCGTCACGGAATTTCTTTACGATCGCGTTTTTCTTGCCTCTCAGGGCCGAGTATTCCGCCCAGGCCTTCTTGGCGGCTTCCTTGTCCTTGGCCTCGCGGGCCTTCTTCAAGGCCTCTCGGAGGGCCTCGTACTTGGCCTTGTTCTCTTCCCGGAAGGCGGTGAGTTCCTTGGCCCGCTGTGCGTTCAGTTCGGCGATCTGCTTTTGCTGGTCCTCGGAGAGGTCGCAGACCTTGACCATCTGGGCGTGCATGCCACGCAGCAGTGGCCTCTTTTTCGCTGCACGTGCCTTCCTTGCCTTTCTGGTCTTCTTCGGCGCGGCTTGGCCTTCCCGGGCCAAGAGGCTGGGCGCCGCAATGGCCATGGCGAACAGCCCAGCCAGGATCCATGTCAGGCGTCTCATCGGTGTTCTCCCTGGGGGCTTGTGTTGCGCCACGGCGCCGCCCCCTGGCGCCGGGCGGCTCGCGACGGGTCGGGCGTCGGCCCCAAGACCGCCCGAGTTCACAGTGCGGACTATTAAACGCCCAGGGCGGGCTGGGGTTGCGGTGGAGGGCTGGAAATCTTCCGCCCCGGCCAGGGGTTGGGCTGGGTTGGCCGGACGACAAGGCCCGCATCCAGTCGGATGGGCCCAAGGCGGCGCACCAATGAGACTTGCGATTGGTGCCGGCCGTCCTGCCGGCCCTCAGCCTCCCCCGCCGGCTGCGTCTTTCTTGGTCGATTCGGCGCCGGAGTCGGCCTGACCGGATTTCGACCGGCCGGACTCGGCGGGGCTTGGGGACTCTCCGGAGCTGTGTTTTTTCTCGGTCCGCTTGCCGTGATTGTTGCGGCGGTAGTCGGTTTCGTAGAAGCCGCTGCCTTTGAAGATGACCCCGGCCCCGGTGCCCAGGAGTCGGCGCAGGCCCAGCCGACCGCAGGCGGGGCACTTCCGCAGCGTCCCAGCGGTGATGGACTGGAAGCGCTCGAAGTGATGGCCGCAGTATTGGCACTCGTACTCGTACGTTGGCATGCCTACTCGCTTTCGTTGTCGTTGGGGCTCTGGATCTCGGTGGTCTCCTCCTTGGCGGCAACGGGGGCGGAGATCACCACGCGCGCGGGTCGCAGCACTCTGCCGTTCAGTTCGTATCCTTTTTGCAGTTCGTCCAGCACGGTCGGCGCAGCGTGCTCGGCGGAGGGCCTTTGCATCATGGCCTCGTGCCGGATGGGGTCGAAGGCCTGACCCGCTGCCTGGATGGGGCGCAGGCCGTAGCCGCCCAGTATCTCCAGGGCCTTCTTGTACACCAGTTGCATCCCCGCCAGCAACGGGTCTTCCTCGCTGTGGTTGGCCTTGGCGGCTTCCAGGGCCCGCTCCATGTCGTCCAGCACGCCCAGCAGGTCGCGGATGAGCTCGGCATTGGCGAACTGTCGGGCCTCTTCCATGTCGCGCTGGACGCGCTTCTGGTAGTTGACGTAGTCGGCCGAGAGCCGTTTCAGCCGGGCCAGCAGGTCGTCGCGCTCGGCCTGAAGGGCCTTGAGGTCCGCAGCCATTTGGGCGCAGGTGGGCTCACGGCCCTCCGCCGGTGGTTCTGCCGTCGGCTCTGCCGGCCGGTCCTGCCGGTCGGGGCCATCGGGTCGTTCTTCAGGTCGCTTGTGCTTACGTGACGCCATTTTTGTACCGTGTCTGCTGTGGCCTGCGCCGGCGCCGGAGGCACCGGCGCACGTGGTTGATTCACTTGAAGCGATCTGCCGCCCTTTCGAAGAAGCCGGGCTTTGACGGTTTGACCTCGCTCTGTTCGACGCTTGCCAGGTCGCGCAGGAGTTGCTCGTGTTTCTTGGAAAGTTTTTTGGGCACGACCAGGCGGAGTTGGACGTGCTGGTCGCCTCTGCGTCCGGTACGGCGGTCGGGCAGCCCGGCCCCCTTGATGGTCACCACATCGCCGGGCTGGGACCCGCGGGGGACCGAGACGCTCAGCGTTCCGCTCAGGGCAGGGACCTGGATGGTGGCCCCGAGGGCGGCCTGGGTGTAGGTGATGGCGGCCTGGCAGATGATGTCGTTGCCGGAGCGCCAGAAGGCCTCGTCCGGCAGCACGCGGATGTAGCAGTGCAGGTCGCCGCGGGGACCGTTTGCCGCCGCCGGCTCGCCCTCGCCCGGGATGCGCAGCACTTCTCCATCGGCCACGCCGGGCGGAATGTGCACGGTCAGCACGCACTTCTTGCGTTTCCGGCCGGTGCCGCGGCACTCGGGGCAGGCCTCGGCGATGATACGGCCACTGCCCCGGCAGGCCGGGCAGGTCTGGCTGATACGGAAGAACGAGGAGACCTGGCGTTGGACCCGGCCCGTTCCGCCGCAGCGGCTGCATGTCTGGGGGGCGGTGCCCGGCTTGGCCCCGCTGCCGCCGCAGTGGTCGCAGAAGTCCATTCGCTCGAACTCCAGCTTCCGTTCCGTGCCGGTGGCGACCTCCTGGAGGGTCACGTCGAACTGGGTTTCGAGGTCGTAGCCCTTTCGTCTCCGGCCCCAGCGTTGGGCGAAGCCGCCGAGGTCGCCTCCGATCCCGAACAGGTCCCCGAGGATGTCGGCGAACATGCTGGAGATGTCCCCCAGGTCCATGCCCGAGAAGTCGTGCACGCCCGCCCCGCGCAGGCCGGCGTGCCCGTGGCTGTCGTACAGGGCGCGGCGCCGAGGGTCGGAGAGCACCTCATAGGCCTCGGCCAGCTCCTTGAACTTTGCCTCCGCCTCGGCCTTGTCGCCGCGATAGTTGTCGGGGTGGTACTTCAGGGCCAGACGCCGGTAGGCGCGGCGGATCTCCTCGGGCCCGGCATCGCGGGCCACGCCCAGCACCTCGTAATAGTCTCTTTTCTCTGGCATGGGTCCTGGCCAGATGCCCTCTGCGCCTCGGCCGCCGGTGCGCCCGGCCCCGAAAAGTCAGGGGCGCCTCAGCCGACCACCGAAGCGCCCCTGCCACGTGCAGTGAATATCGGCCGACGCGACCGTCTCACTTTATCGCCCCGGCGACTTCCTCTTGCTCTTCGGCCTTCTCGTCGAATTCGGTGACCATGACGTTGGTGGTCAGCAGCAGGCCGGCCATGGAGGCCGCGTTTTGCAGGGCGGTACGACCGACCTTGGCCGGATCGATGATGCCGGCCTTGAACATGTCGACATATTGGTCGTGGGAGGCGTCGTAGCCGATGTCCTTGCCCCGCTCCAGGATGATCTCCACCACCACGGCCCCGTCTCCGCCGGCGTTCTCGACGATCTGCATGGTGGGGCAGCGCAGCGCCCGGGCGACGATGTCCACGCCCAGTTTCTCATCGCCGGTGACCTTGGACCGGACCTTCTCCACAGCTCGGATGGCCCGCAGGAAGGCCACGCCGCCGCCGGGGACGATGCCTTCCTCGTTGGCGGCCCGGGTGGCGTGCATGGCGTCGTCGATGAGGTCCTTGCGCTCCTTCATCTCGCTTTCGGTGGCGGCGCCGGCGCGGATGATGGCCACCCCGCCGGTGAGCTTTGCCAGCCGCTCCTGGAGCTTCTCGCGGTCGTAGTCACTGGTGGTCTTTTCGATCTGGTTGCGGATGGTCTGGATGCGGGCGTTGATCTCGCTGCGCCTGCCGGCGCCCTCGATGATGGTAGTGCTATCCTTGTCCACCACCACGCGCCGGGCCTGGCCCAGCATTGACAGCTCCACGTTCTCCAGCTTGATGCCCACGTCCTCGCTGATGAACTGCCCGCCGGTGACCACGGCGATATCGCCGAGGATGGCCTTTCGCCGGTCGCCGAAGGCCGGCGCCTTGACGGCACAGACCCTCAACGTGCCCCGCAGCCGGTTGATCACCAGCGCCGCCAGGACCTCGGTGTTCACGTCCTCGCAGATGATCAGCAGCGACCGGCCCGCCGCGACGACCTTTTCCAGCAGCGGCACCAGGTCGCGAATGGATTCGATCTTCTTTTCGTGCACCAGAATGAGGGGGTCCTCAAGCACGCATTCCAGGTTGTTGAGGTCGGTCATGAAGTAGGCCGAGATAAACCCCTTGTCGAACTGCATGCCCTCGACGAACTCCAGTTCGGTCTGGAGGCCCTTGCCTTCCTCGACGGTGATGACCCCGTCCGGGCCGACCTTCTCGATGGCCTCGGCGATGAGCTTGCCGATGCGCTCATCCCAGTTGGCCGAGACGGTCGCCACCTTGCGGAGCTCGTCGGAGCTGCGGACCTTCCGCGCCTGTTGGGCGATGCTCTCCACGGCGGCCTCCACGGCCGCGTCGATGCCGCGCTTCAGGGCCAGGGGATTGGCTCCGGCGGCGACGGCCTTGAGCCCCTCGCGCATGATGGCCTCGGCGAGGACCACCGCCGTGGTGGTGCCGTCGCCGGCGACGTCCGAGGTCTTCGAGGCCACCTGGTTGAGCAGCTTGGCACCCATGTTGGCGAAGGGGTTGGTCAGCTCGATCTCCTTGCTGACGGTGACGCCGTCCTTGGTGACCTTGGGCCCGCCGAAGGACTTTTGCAGCAGCACGTTCCTGCCGGTAGGTCCCAGGGTGACCTTCACGGCCGCGGCCAGGGCGGCCGCCCCGTCCAGCAGCGCCGCCCGCGCATCGGCGTCGAAGAGCATCTGTTTGGCTGCCATCTTTTGCTCCTTCATGGACTGATCGATCGGCCGACTGACCGTCGCGCCCCTCGGCGGGCGCCGCCCCGGCAGCGGGCCGGCGGTCGGCCCCTCAGCCTCTCGCCCAGGGGGCTATTTCTCCACCACTGCCAGCACGTCGGATTCACGGAGGATGACGTAATCCTCCCCGTCGATCTTCACCTCCGTGCCGGCGTACTTGGCATAGTACACCTCGTCGCCTTTCTTGAGGCTCATCTCGCTACGCTTGCCTGAATCCAGCAGCTTGCCCGGCCCCACGGCCACGATGGTGCCGCGCTGGGGCTTTTCCTGTGCGGTGTCCGGCAGGACGATCCCGCCGGCCGTTACCTCTTCGGCTTTGGACTGCTTGACCAACACCCGGTCTTCCAACGGTTTCACTGCCATCTGTCGGTGCTCCTTCCTACAAATCCCTGCCGTGCAACGGCGGCCCATCGCCCGATGCTCCAGTCCAACGGTCACAGCGGGGCCCGACAGGCCCCATCAGGCCATGCCGCCGGGGCCGCCGGGAGAACCTTCCTCCTCCTCGGTGGGCTTCTCGGTGACCACGCAGTTGCAGGTCAGCAGCAGCGTGGCCACGCTGACGGCGTTGGCCAGGGCGGACTTTGTGACCTTCGCCGGGTCGATTACACCGGCGGCCAGCAGGTCCTCGTAGCGCATGGTCTCGGCGTTGAAGCCGAAGCCGTCTCCGCCGCTCTCGACCTTCCGCAGCACGACCGACGGTTCCCGGCCGGCGTTGGCCACGATCTGGCGGAGTGGCTCCTCCAGGGCCCGGGCCACGATGGCCACCCCGGTGGCCTCGTCGCCCTGGGCCTTGATGTCCTTCAGGGCGCTCTTGGCCCGCACCAGTGCCACGCCCCCGCCGGGCAGGATGCCCTCCTCGATGGCCGCTCGGGTCGCGTGCAGGGCGTCCTCGACGCGGGCCTTCTTTTCCTTCATCTCCGACTCGGTGGCCGCCCCGACGTTTATCTGGGCCACCCCGCCGGCCAGCTTCGCCAGCCGCTCCTGGAGCTTCTCGCGGTCGTAGTCGGAAGTGGTGGTCTCGATCTCCTCGCGGATCTGGGCGATCCGGCCCTGGATGGCGCGGGTGCTGCCGGCGCCCTCGATGATGGTGGTGTTGTCGTTGTCCACCACCACCCTCTTGGCCTGGCCCAGGTCGGTCAGGGAGATGTTCTCCAGGTCGATGCCCAGGTCCTTGGTAAAGACCTTGCCGTTGGTGAGGATGCCGATATCGGCCAGCATGGCCTTGCGCCTGTCGCCGTAGCCGGGGGCCTTGACCGCACAGCAAGAGACGATGCCGCGGAGCTTGTTGACCACCAGCGTGGCCAGGGCCTCGCCCTCGACGTCCTCGGCGATGATCAGCAGGGGTTTCTTGGCCTTGGCCACCTTCTCCAGCAGCGGCACCAGCTTGCCCACGTTGCTGATCTTCTCTTCCAGGATCAGGATGAGGGGGCGTTCGAGCACGCAGACCATGTCTTCCTGATTGGTGGCGAAGTGCGGGCTGAGGAAGCCGCGGTCGAACTGCATGCCTTCGACCACGTCCACGGTGGTCTCGATGCCGCGGCCTTCCTCCACGGTGATCACGCCGTCCTTGCCCACCTTGGCCAGGGCGTCGGCCATTATCTTGCCCACGCTGACATCGTTGTTCGCCGAGATGGCCGCCACGTTGACAATGTCGGTGCGGTTGCTGATGTCCACGGGCCGGGACATCCGGGTGAGGGCCTCATCGACCTTGGCCGCCGCCCGGCGGATGCCGCGCGCCAGGGCCATGGCGTCGGCCCCGGCGGCGATGTTCTTGAGTCCCTCGGCCAGGATGGCCTGGGCCAGCACGGTGGCCGTGGTCGTGCCGTCGCCGGCGGCGTCCGAGGTCTTGCTGGCGGCCTCCTTGACCAATTGGGCGCCCATGTTCTCGAACTTGTCGGTCAGCTCGATTTCCTCGGCGACGGTCACGCCGTCCTTGGTGACTGTCGGGGCGCCCCAGCCCTTGTCCAGCACGGCCGTTCGGCCGCGGGGACCCAGCGTGCTCTTGACCGCATCGGTGACCTTGTTGACGCCCGCCAGCAGGGCGGCCCGGGCATCGCTGTCGAAGGCCAGTTGCTTGACCGCCATGGAAGCTTCTCCTTTCCCTTCGGCTGCCGTCTCACTCGCCAGGCCGGCCGCGCCCAAGTCCATGCAGCGCCCCCACGCCCGTTCCCGGCGGCTCGGCCGCCACTGCATCGGCCGGGGCGGTACTGCCCGACCCAGGCCCGGCACAACGACTCCGCCGTATTGGCCCAGCTTCGGTGCAATTGCCGTGCCTGTGGAGCTAAGCGTTTCCGTGGCGACATGTTATGTGCAACATCGGCATTTGTCGCTGCTGTCGTGCCTGCCAGATGGTGCAGCCTGGCCAGACCTTGCCGGCGATTTTGACAGGTGCAGGCCCGCCCAAGCATCTCCATGGGCCCTGGCGGCACTGGCCGGCCGACAGTCGCCGCCAAGGGGCCCGAGCGGCAGATGCGCCCCGTCGCGGTGGTTCCCAGTTGCACTGGCCTGACCGTCAGATGCCGCCAAGGCACGTGGTCGGCCGCCCGAAGGGGCGAAGATTGCCTCGTTTGGACCTTTCCCGGCCCCTCCGGTCGTATATCATAGGCGGGATTATGCCCGACCTGCGCGAATATCTTGGCAGCGAGACGTTGGAGCAATTGACCGGTCTGTTCTCGGAGGCCGTGGGGTCTCCGGTGCGGATCATCTCCGCTGATGAGGCGCCCCTGGCCGGTGCGGCGAGCGCGACTCGCCTGGCCGGGCAGATGCGGATCGTGGTGGCCGGCCGGCATGTCGGCAGCATCGCCCTGGACGGTTCGGCCGGCCCGCCGACACCGGAGGGCCTCCGGCTGCTGGGGCTGATGCGCGACATGCTCACTCGCCTGTGCGAACAGGCCCACCAGCTCCGCGAGCGCGTTGAGGAGCTGGCGGCGATGTACAGGCTGACGGAGGTCTTCACCGGGCGGAGATCCCTGGAGGAGGTCCACCGGCTCGCCGCCGAGACCATGGTCAAGGTCACCGGCGCGGACGCCTGTTCCATCCGGGTGTTCAACGACGACCGCACCGAATTGCTGTGCGTGGCGGCCTGCGGTCTGAGCCGGCAGTACATGGACAAGGGCTCCATCCTGCTGGCCGACAGCCAGATCGACCAGCAGGTGGTGGCCACGGGCCAGTGCGTGTACATCGCCGACGAGCGCACGGACGAGCGCGTGCTGTACCAGGCCGAGGCCCGGCGGGAGGGGATAGTCTCGGCCCTGTGCGCCCCCATGGCCTACAAGGGCAGGGTGGAGGGCGTCGTCCGGGTGTACACGCGCCGGCGGCACGAGTTCGACTGGTTCGAGACCTCGCTCATTCGGGGCGTGGCGTCGCAGGCGGCGGCCGCCATCGTCAACGCCCGGCTATATGCCGAGGCCCTCTCGGCGGAGCGCATCCGCCGGCATCTGCGCCTGGCGGGCGAGGTCCAGCGGCGGATGATCCCGGCCCGGCCGCCGCACATCGAGGGCGTGGACGTGGCCGCCGTCTATGTGCCCTGCTTCGAGCTGGGGGGCGATTTCTACGATTTCATCGAGTTGCCGGCGGACAACTGGGGCCTGTGCGTGGCGGACGTGGTGGGCAAGGGGGTGCGGGCGTCCCTGTTGATGGCCTCGGCGCGGTCGTCGCTGCGGGCGCACGCCTTCCACATGTTCGCCCTCTCGGACGTGCTGTCCGCAGTCAACGTGGACATGTGGTGCCAGAGCGACGAGAGCGATTTCCTGACCATGTTCTACGGGGTGCTGGACGTGCGGGACCGCCGGCTGACGTACTGCAACGCCGGCCACGAGCCGCCCCTGCTGGTTCGCGGCGGGCAGGTGCGGGCGCTGGGCAGTTCCGGCGGCGTCATCGGCATGGACCCGCACATGCAGTATGGCCACGAGGTGTTGGAGCTGCGCAGTGGCGACGCGCTGCTGATGTACACCGACGGGTTGCCGGAGGCGATCAACTTTGACGATGAGGCCTTCGGGCGGGAGCGGGTGCGGTCGGCCGCACTGTCCGCCGTGCGGCGCGGCGAGACGGCCGAGGGCATCGGCAAGCACGTGTTGTGGGAGATGCGACGCTTTGCGGGCTTGCAGCGTCGCTTCGATGACTTGACATTGGTGGTCGTTCGGTTTCAATGAGGCGGCGTCAGCCGTTTCCGCCCCATGACGCGGGGGGCGAGATCGGCCGAGAAAGCCAGGCCGCGTCGGACCGTGCTTTTCGCTCGTAGTACCGATGAGTCATTTCTGTCTTCTGGCCGATCCAGACAACTACACCGTCACGGACGTGGACCTGCTCGCCGACGCGGATGCCAGGGCTTACTGGATCAGGTTGTTCGAGGAGCATTTCGAACGGGCGCTGGCGGCGGCTCGTGAGGCCTACGGTCGGGCGCACGCCAAGGATGTGGAATCAGCGCGGGCGGCCTTCGCGGCGGCCCTGGCCCCGCTGCGGGGCCGGGAGGTCCCGGACATGGACGGCCCCGTGGGCGTGGTGCAGCTCTGCCGCATGCGGGAGAGGGCCCTTCGCGACAACGGCCTGCACGATCCCTTCCGCCATATCAAGCTCAGGGAAAACCAGCGTGCCCTGGGAGCATACCCCGAGGTGGTGGCCAGGCTGGAGGAGTTCAGCCCCGAGCAGCGCTGGGAGGAGCTCATCCGCGGCGTGTTCGCCGGGAACATCTTCGACCTGGGCAGCGCCGCGACCATGGGCTACGCCGACCAGCAGGTGGATTTCCCCGCCGAGGTGGAAAAGATCAGGTCCCGGCCGTGGCGAATCGATGATTTCGACGCCCTGGCCGAAGTGCTTCCACTGGCCGGGGGCGAACCGGCGCCGTGGGGCAAGGCCGTAATCTTCGTGGACAACGCCGGGGCCGACTTCGTCCTGGGCCTGATGCCCCTGGCGCGGGAGCTGGCCGCCCATGGCACCCAGGTGGTGCTGGCCGCCAACGAGCTGCCCAGCCTCAACGACATCACGGCCGATGAGACCGCGGACCTCGTGGGGCAGTTGACCACAGTCGATGAGGACCTGGCCAGCTACGTCTCGGCGGGACTGTTCGAGGTGGTCTCCACGGGGAACGATATCCCGCTGATCGACTTCTCTGAAGTCTCCGATGAGCTCAACGAGGCCGCCGCGAACGCCGACCTGGTGGTCCTGGAAGGCATGGGGCGGAGCGTCGAGAGCAACCTCAACACGCAGTTCACGGTGGACTCCATCCAGTTGTGCCTGCTGAAGGACCCATTCGTCGCGGCCTGGGTCGGAGGGGAGGTCTTCGACTGCGTGTGCATGTACCGCCCGGTGGAAGGGTAGGCCCCGGCTTCGCTGTCCCCCTCGCAAGGACGGGTCCGGGGATCGAAATCCCTGGGCCTCTGTGTGGTCTTGGCGCACGCCCTACGCTTCGCGGGCGGCCTGGACGTAGGCCTCGAAGTTCTCCACGGGCACCTCCGGCTCCAGCACGTGGGTGGGGCCGAGTATCAACCGGCCGGCGGCGCCACCGATGCCGAAGAGTTGCCGGCACAGGCGGGCCATGAATGCAGCCCCCGCCGCACCGGCCCGGCCTGGCGGACCATGGCGGCGGTATAGGCCGCCGCCGGCAGGTAGGCGTCCCGCAGGCCGCGCCAGGGCGCCCACCAGGTGTTGACCAGGCCGAGGACCTTCCCGCCCCGGGCGCCCCGCCGCAGCGTCGCCGCCATGGCGTCCATGTTCTCGAAGTTGGCCCGATTGGGCATGATCATGTCGCCCGAGTGGCACAGGGCAGGGCAGCCGATGACGCGGAAGCCCGCCCGCAGGCTGCGGCGGATGGGCTCGGGCCGGATGGCCCGGTACTGCCAGTGGGCCAGGATGAGGTCGCGCGGCAGGGACTTCAGCATGGCCGGGTCGTGCTCCACATGGTCGGCCCAGACTATCATCTCCTTGCCGGCGGCGGCGACGGCCTGGTGAATCGCCTTGAGGTGCTGGGCGTAGAGCCACCATCTGGGCCGACCCCGGCTGCGGCGCCGGCAGCGCGGGCAGTCGCCCACGTTCACCTCGTCCATGCCGGCGTGGAAGTACCGGCTGGGGAACAGCTCGGCCACCTCGGCGATGATTTCCTTCAGCAGCGGCAGCGTGCGCGGGTGGGACGGGCAGATGGCGTTGAAGCCGTGGCCCTCCCCGCCGTCGGCCAGTTCGGCGTATTGTGGCAGGGAGGTGATGGCCCGGGCGTGGTCGGGCATCTTGCCAGGGCGCTCCGGGTGGGGCAAGCCTCGGGCCGACCAACTTGGAAGCCGGATGCTGCCATGAGCGATGTGAAAGTTTGCAGGCAACCAGACAGGAATCGGGAGGATTAAGCCGACAGGCAGCAGTGAGGCCCAAGGGGGCGGAAGGCGCAATTTTTTGTGTAAGTTGTCTTTTCTGCTGGACTTGGGCAAGATGGGGCGGGCGGTCAGGGTCGTGGCTCTGCAACAATTTCCAGCAAATCTAGTCCCATTAGCCCCTTGACAGATGAGGAATTCGTGGTAAACTAAGGGCACTTGGAAGGAGCCTCAGAGAAGTACTTCGCAAGCGTTTCAGGAGGCGTAGTCGCCACATCGGTTGTTATCGGAGTCTCGGGATTCAAGACTAAGGAGGCAGAGAATGAAGAAAACCCTGGTAATTCTCATGGTGGTCGCTTTTGCCGCCTCGTACGCGGCAGCCGACGTGTCGTTTGCGAGGTTCCGGGCCACGAGGGACAATGGAATCAAGGGCCACCCGGCGGAAGTGAATGTCAACACGGGGGCCCTGGAGGTGGTCCGCTTCAAGAAGATGACGCAAGAGTCGATCCTGATGGACTTCGACAAGGATGCGATTCTTGCGTGGATGGATGAGAACCCTCCGCTGGCGGAAGGCTACGTCGTGTATCTGGAGCTGCTGGGCGCGCAGGAGTCTGCGGGCGAGTTTGAGGGCCTTGAGTTCGAGATCCGCACCTGCGACAGTGCCCTGGACTGGGTCGAGGGCGACGGGCCCTACCCCAATGGGCCAGAAGGGCCAGAGAACTGGGGTGAGTTCAATTGGTCCTCCGGCGTTGCCGCCACCAACGTCAGCCCGCAGCAGGACCTGGGTGGCAACATGCCCGACAGCTGGGGGCCCAATACCGACGAGCGGTTCTTCGACCACACCTACGTCGCCGGCCAGAGCGTGACGTGGCAGACGGTCCAGGAGTATGATCCGGCGTATTTTGCGAGGTGGCAGATGTACTTCATCCCTGCCCTCGCCCGCTTCCAACTGACCTCGGAGGTGGTCGAAGACCTGTTGACCAACCCCGACAACCGTGGCCTGTGGACGCGGGGTTTCGATTGGGGTAATCATAAGGTCTTTACGAAGGACTGGGCTGACGGCTCTTACGCACCGGCGTTGGTCGTGTGCGTGCCCGAGCCGGCCTCGCTGGTGCTGCTGGGTCTCGGTGGCCTGGGACTGCTGCTTCGCAAGAGGCGGTAAAGCCCTGGCGGCAAAGACGTACCGTACACATACGTACGCCAGTAACCTCACACCTCCGGTGCTGACTGCATCGGAGGTGTCTTTTTGCGCAGAGTCAGTTCCCTAGACGCTACCGGGTCACGCAGAAGCCCCGCTGCGAGACCTCCGCCTCGATGCGCGGCGGCGGGTCCAGGCGGGCGAACTCGGCTGGCTGGACGGAGGCCATGCGCCAGGCATCCTCCAGGCTCACGCCGCAGTGGGCGGTGACGTTCAGGATGGCCCTGTCCAGCGTCAGTGCCGAGCCGGCCAGGTAGGGCGTCCCCGGCAGGCGGACGGCACCGTCGGGGCAGAGCCTGACGGCGTCCTCGCCGCTGCCGTATTCCCCCGGCGGTAGGTCCGCGCAGGAGACGGCGTCGGTCACCAGAAAACTGCGCTGCACCTCCTTGGCCCGGAGGAAGTTCTTCAACGTGGGGAAGGGTATGTGGTGGCCGTCGGCGATGAAGCCGGCTACCAGCCTGTCGTCGGCCAACTGGTGCATGATGTAGTTGTCCAGCCTGGGGATCATGGCGTGCGAGCCATTACCCAGGTGGGTACACATGGTCGCCCCGGCGTCCACGGCCTCGGCGATGACCTCGGCGCTGGCGGCGTGATGACCCAGGGCGACCACCACGCCGGAGGCAGCCGCTGCGGCAATGAACTCCATGGCCCCGGGCAGCTCCGGTGCCAGGGTGTATATGCGGACCAGCCCCCCGGTGGCCTGCTGGAACTCCTCCAGCAGACCGGGCCGGTCGGCGGGATTGATGATGTGTTCCCTGGGATGGGCGCCCCGCGGCCCGTCTTCGGCGTTGAGCATGGGGCCCTCGATATGCAGCCCCAGCAGCATCGAGTTGATGAGCTCGTCCTGCCGCCGCAGCGACGCCAGCCGGGCCGCCCGGGCGAGCATGAGTTCCACCGCATCCGTGCCGACCGTTGGCAGCAGGCCGACCACGCCGCGCCGCCGCATCCGCTGGAAGCAACGGCGGACGTTCTCGGCGGTCAGCTCTTCCACCGGCCCGTTGAAGCTCAATCCGCCGTAGCCGTCGAGCTGGAGGTCCACCAATCCCGGGCCGGCCACGGTGGTGACCCGTCCGTGCTGGTTTCTGGTGATTGAGATTTCGTTGGTCGTGTTCATGATATTGAACATCCACATCACCCCTGGCCGTGTCAAGCGGCGGGGGCGTTCCGAGGGTGGGCTTGACAGGCCCCCCAGGGCGCTCGAACAATCGCCGTATGGTGCGCGTGCACTTCATCCTGGGCTGCACCGCCGGCGGCAAGGGAGCGGTGGGGCGTGAGCTGGCGCGCAGGACGGGCGGGCACGTTATCAGTGTCGATTCCATGAAGGTCTATCGCCGCATGGACATTGGCACGGCCAAGCCCACGCCGGCCCAACGAGCCGAGATACCTCATCACTGCATCGATATCGTCGAGCCCAGCGAGTCGTTCAGTGTCGCCCGGTACCTCCAGTGCGCCGATCAGGCCATCGCCCGCGTCGCCGCCGGCGGGGCCGTGGTGCTGGCCGTGGGCGGCACGGCCCTGTACATCAAGGCCCTCTCGGAGGGCCTGTTCGAGGGGCCCGGGGCGGACCCGGCCATCCGCGCCCGGCTGCGGGCCAGGGCCCGAAAAGAGGGGCTGGCGGCCCTGCATGCCGAACTGGGCAGAGTGGACCCTCACGCCGCTGGCCGCATTCACCCCAACGATGAGAAGAGGATCATCCGCGCGCTGGAGGTCTTCGAGTTGACGGGCAGACCCATCAGCCGGCTCCAGCGGCAGTGGGACGCCCGCCGGCGGCGCTACGAGTGTGTCTTCATCGGCCTGCGCCGGAGCCGTCAGGACACCAACCGCCGGATCAACGCCCGCGTCAAGCGGATGATCGAGATGGGCCTGCGCGAAGAGGTGGCCACGCTGCTGGCCGAACCGAAGGGGCTTTCCCCTCAGGCTGCCCAAGCGCTGGGATATGCGGAGATGATCCGCCACCTGCGCGGGCAGTGCAGCCTGGAAGAGGCGGTCGAGCAGATCAAGATCAACACCCGCCAGTTCGCCAAGCAGCAGCGGACATGGTTCCGGCGCTTCGCCGACGTCCATTGGATCGACGTGGCAGAGGACGACAGCGTCGAGAAGACAGCCGATGCGGCCATGCGATTCGTCCAGGGCTCGTGAGCCAGGCGGGCCTGGCCGACCGTCGGTGCGGCCCGTCGGGGGAGGGGCTCCGGCGGCGCGGGCGGGGAGGCAGGTCGTTTCACATGTGCAAGCCGGCCCGTCCCGGCCGTAAAATGGTTGCCGATGGGCGTCGAGTTCAGGATTGTCAATATCGGGACGTTGTCGTCGAATCCGTTTTGGAACGAGGCGCCTGGGGTGCGCACGGCCCACGCGACGACCACGCTTGTGCGGGATGGAGACAGGCGGATTCTGGTGGACCCTTCCCTGCCGCCGGCGACACTGGCGGCCCGCCTGTACGAGCGTTCGGGCCTGAGCCCCGAGGACATCACGGATGTCTTCTGCACGACCCTGCGGGCCACGCACCGGTGGGGCATAGCGGCGTTCGGCTCGGCCCGCTGGCTGTGTCATGAGCCGGAGCTGCAAGCCGCCCGTGGGCATCTGGAGGCACTGGACGATTCTGCCCGACGGATCGAGAAGGACTTCGTGGAGGACATCCAGGCCGAACTGAAGCTGCTGGAGCGTTTTCAGCCGGCCCCGGACAAGCTTACGGCGGGGGTGCACTTGTATCCACTGCCAGGCCCGTCGGCCGGCTCGGCGGGGCTGCTGCTGGCCACGCCCACCCAGACGATCATGGTCGCCGGCGATGCCGCGGTCACCTCCGAGCACGTGGAGGCCGGACGCGTCTGGGGGGGCTGTGCCGACGTCGAGGCCGCCATGGAGAGCCTTCAGGAAATCGTTGAAATCGCCGACATCATCGTCTGCGGGCACGACAACGTCATGCTTTCTCCCACTCGCTGGATGAGGTAGGGACCACCCAGGGGTCCAGGCGGATGGCGGCTGCGGTGACAATCGGTGAGTTCCTCGCCCGGGAGGTCCCGCACCTGGCTGTCCTGGTGGTGCTGCTGGCGGCCGGGGCGTTCTTCAGTGGGGCCGAGACTGCCCTGTTCAGTCTCTCCCGGGGCGAGCTGTTCAACTTGGCCCGGGACGACCGCAGGCTGAGCCGGCTGGCGGCGTCCATCATGGGCCAGCCCGACAATGTGCTCACCACCGTCCTGCTGGGCACCAATGTCATTCACATCATTTACTTCGTGTTTTCCACCTTGTTGGTCGTGCGGGCCCAGCGGGCGGTCGCAGGCGGGGATTTCTGGGCCTCGGCCCTGGCGCTGGGCTCGCTGTTGGCCATGATCATATTCTCGGAGATCCTGCCCAAGACGGTGGCCTTCCTGATGCCGGTGCGGCTGGCCCCCTCGGCGGCGGCGGTCTTGGCGCCGTTGGGCCGGCTGGTCCGGCCCGTTCACCGCTTCCTGATGGCCGGGGTGGTCAATCCCCTCACGCGGCTGCTGGCACCATCGAGAGACGCCGACGGGCAGCTTACCTCTGAAGAGATGGCCGCCCTGCTGGCCTTGTCGCAGAAGCGGGGCTTGATCGGCCAGGATGAGGCCGAGCTGCTGCAAGAGGTGCTGGAGCTGACCCGGCTGCGGGCCGGGGACATCATGGTCCCGCGCGTGGACGTTGTGGCCTACGAGGCCGACGGCCCGCCTGGCGGGCTCGTGGATCTGATGCGAACTACCGGGGTCACCAAGGTGCCGGTCTTCGAGGGAGACCTGGACCATGTGATCGGCGTGGTGTACGCCAAGCGCCTGCTGGCCGAGCCGGGCAAGACCGTTCGGGAGCTGCTGGCGCCGGTGCAGTTCGTTCCCGAATCGGCCCCGCTGGAGCGCGTGCTGATCCACTTCCGCAGCACGCGGAGCCAACTGGCAATCGTGGTGGACGAGTATGGCGGGATGGCGGGGCTGGTGACGCTGGAGGACATCCTGGAGGAGGTGGTGGGCGACATTGCCGACGCTCGCGAGCCTCGCCGGGCCCCGCCGGTGCAGCGCGTGGGGCCGGCGGAGTGGCTGGTGGACGGCGACCTGGCCATCCACGAGTGGGCGGACGCCTTTCCCACCGACCTCCGCGGGGCCCGCTTCAGTACCGTCGGTGGGTTCGTCGTCTCGCTGTTGGGCCAGATCCCGCAGGTGGGCCAGACGGCCCGTTACCGCAACGTGACCTTCATCGTCGAGGCCGTCCGAGGCCGGCGCATCGCCACCCTCCGCGTTCGCCTGGAGGAGGGCGAGCCATGATGGCCGTGGCGGCACAGTCCCTGGCCGGGTGGGCCGCGCTGCTGGTGGGCGTGGGCTTGTCGTTCCTGTACAGCGGGGTGGAGACCGGCATCTACACCGTCAACAAGATTCGCCTGGACCTGCGCGCCGAGGCGGGCCTGCGCCCGGCACGCAGGCTGCTGGGGCTCCTGCGCGATCCCAGCCGGCCACTGGTGGTGTTGCTGATCGGCAACAATCTGGCCAACTATCTGGCCTCGGCCGGGCTGGTGCTGGTCCTCACCGCCCGGGGAATGGCCCACGCGGAGTGGTATTCGGTGGCCATCCTCACGCCCCTGGTCTTCACCTTCTGCGAACTGCTGCCCAAGAATCTCTTCCGCCGTCACGGCGAGACGCTGACGTACTTCTTCGGCTGGTTCCTGGAGCTGTGGCTTTGGGTCTTCACGGTGACGGGCCTGGTGGGTTTGGTCAGGGCGCTGGTGTGGGTGACGTTGAAGCTGGCGGGCCGGCACGTTTCGGGGGCCGGAGGGCCCTTCGGCTCGGAGCACCTGGCCACCGTGCTGGCCGAAGGACAGGCCAGCGGGGCCATCAGCGGGACCCAGTCGCGTATCGCCGAGCGCGTGGTCAACATCTCGCGGGTTCACGTTGGCGACGTGATGGTGCCGCTGGGCCGGGCCGCCATGGTCGAGCGGCACGCCACCGTCGAGGAAGTCAGAGAGGCGCTGCGCGCCAGCGGGCATCCCCGGCTGGGGGTGTACTCGGGGCGGCGAGAGAACCTCATCGGCGTGCTGAACGCCTACGACGTGCTGCTGGACGAGAGCGGCTCAGCCCCATCGACTCACATCGTCCCGCCGCTGGAGCTCCGCGAGCATACCGGCATCATCGAGGCCCTGGTGACCATGCAGGCCCAGCGGAAGAACATCGCCTTCGTCTTCTCCGACGACCACAGGTGCCTGGGGCTCCTGACCGTCAAGGACCTGGTCGAGGAGATCGTCGGCGACCTGGAGGAGTGGTGACCGCCGCGGGCCTGGCCGGGCCTCGGGCATCGACGGCCCGGACGAGGAGCCGGCAGATCCGGTCTTCCATGACCTTGGCCGACAGACCCCCGCCGTAGGTCCGGCCATTGGTCAGGACGCTGAAGGTCAGGGCGGGCCTGCCGGCGCGGTCCAACACGTAGCCGCTCAGGGCGCTGATGCCCGCCAGCGAACCGGTCTTGGCCAGGACCCGGCCCCGGCATGGGCCGCGCAGCCTGCGCCGCATGGAGCCGTCCGTCCCGGCGACGGCCAGGGAGCGCACAAAGGTGGGCTCCTTCACCAGCGCCCGCAGCAGCCGGGTGAGCACTGCGGGGCTGGCGCGGTTCTTTCGACTCAGCCCCGAGCCGTCGGAGACGCTGAACTGCCCGCCGTCCAGGCCGTAGTCCTCGATCAGCACGGTGCGGGCGAGCCTGGCCGCCCGCTGCCAACTTGCCGCCCGTCCTTCCCCGGCCGCGGAGCGGAGAAGAATGCACTCGGCCATCATGTTGAGACTGTCCTTCTCGGCCCGCCGCAGGGCGTCTGCCAGCGGCGTCCTTTCTTCGGCGATGAGCCGCACCGGGCCGACGGGCCGAGTGGCGCCCACCACGATTCGCCCGGCCAGGCCGATGCCCGCTCGGGCCAGCCTGTCGGCCAGGACGCAGCCGAAGAGTGCCGGCGGGTCGGGCACGGCCACAGGCAGGGCGTCGGGCGTGGTCCTCCTGACCGTCCCGGTCAGCGTCACCGACGTTCCGGCCTGGTCGAAGCGGCAGTGCCACAAGTGCCGTCGGCCGACCTTGACCTTGTTGTCAACCAGGATGTATCGGCTGAGAGGTCGGATGACCGCCCGCGCCCGCCCGTGGGCCACCACGAAGCGAATGTCCATGCAGTTGTCGTTGAAGTTCACCCCTGCCACGGGTGCGGCGTACCAGCGCTGGAGCTGCCGGGTCGGCCAGTCGGGGTGCACGAATGGGCCCTGGAAGATGCTGGCATCGATGAGGAGGTTGCCCTTGATGCGGCGGACGCCGGCGCGCTTCAGGGCGGCCGCCCATCGGTCCATCGCCGCGTAGATGGTCTCGTTGCGGGCTGAGGCCAGGCGCGCATCGCCCGTGGTCGGGTCGCCGTCACCGCGGACAACCAGGTCCCTGCCAGCCAGGGTGATGGTGGTGCGGAAGTGGAAGTCGGGCCCCAGGCGCTTCAGGGCCACCGCGGCCGTCAGGATCTTCTGGTTGGAGGCCGGCGACAAGGGGCGAGCGGACTGGATGTCGCACAGCACGCTGCCGTCGGTCAGGTCGATCACGTGCACGCCGACGGCCGAGCCCGTCTCGGCCCGGAAGCGGCCCACCAGCGCGGCGATCCGCGCGGAGATCGAGGCGGGCCGGGATGACGGCTCATCGGCCCGGCCCGGCGCGCAAGTGGCCCAACTCAGCAGGAATGTCAGGACGACTCGGACGACGTCCATCGCAGGTTCCGGTCGGTTGTCGGGTCCATCCTGCCCTGGCGGGCTGCTGCTGCCGGGCTGGCTCAGACGGGCTCGTCGCCGAAGCTGGTGCCGACGGCCCGGGCGGCTCGGAGGAGGGGCTCGTCGAGCGGCACGGTCTTTATCTTGCCCGCGATTCGCTCGATGGGCACGGAGGATACCTTGCCTTCCTTGAAGACCACCAGCTCGCCGAAGCGCCCTGCCGCCGCCAGCTCCACCGCGTGATGGGCCAGCACCGTGGCCAGCACGCGGTCGAACGGCGTGGGTGTCCCGCCGCGCTGGACGTGACCGAGGACGATGGAACGGCTCTCCAGGCCGCAGCGTTTTTCCACCTCCTCGGCGACGTACCGTCCCACGCCGCCCAGGCGGATTGGGTCGGGCGAGGTCTCGTCCACGTGGTCCACGATCATCTCCTCGCCGACGGGATGGGCGCCCTCGCCGGCGGCGATGAGGGTGAAGCGCTTGCCGTGCCTGGAACGGTGAAGGCACTTGTCGATGACGGCTTCCATCCTGAAGGGGATCTCCGGGATGAGGATCACGTCCGCGCCGGATGCCACGCCTGCCCGCAGCGCCAGCCAGCCGGCGTATCGTCCCATGACCTCCACCACCATGACCCGGTGGTGGCTGGAGGCGGTGGTATGGACCTTGTCCAGGGCCTCGGTGGCGGTGGCTACCGCGGTGTCGTGCCCGAAGGTCACGTCGGTCTCGGGCAGGTCGTTGTCGATGGTCTTGGGCACGCCCACGATGTTCAGGCCATGACGGATCAGGTGGTGCGCGCCGGCCATGGTGCCGTCGCCGCCGATGACGATCAGGGCCTCCAGGCCGCGGCCCCGGCAGTGCTCGATGACCTCCTCGGTCACATCGCGCTTGACCCACCGGCCGGCCTCGCGCACGGCGTACTCGGCGGGGTTGGCCTTGTTGCACGCCCCCAGGATGGTCCCGCCGACGGTCAGGATGTTCGAGACCTCCTGCGGTTCCAGGGCGTGCATGCGGTCCTGGATCAATCCCAGGTAGCCGTCCTCGATGCCGACCACCTCCATGCCGTACTCGAAGATGCCGGTCTTGACCACGGCCCGGATGACCGCGTTCAGGCCGGGGCAGTCGCCCCCGCCGGTCAAGACCCCGATGCGGGTGACGTTGGTTTTCTGCATTGCCGTGCTCCTGCCGTGCCTCCGCGGCGGCGGCTCGGCCGCCTGGGTGGCTACCTTTTACCGCATCGGCTGGACGTTTGCACGGTCTGGGCCGCGGGGTCCGAAATATCGGCTCGGCCCTGGCAGCGGGGCAAGGCGGCGGTTACAATGGGGCCACTCAGGTGGCCAGATAAGGCACTTCTGATGGAAGAACGGTCATCGGCAGACCGGAGACTGCACGTCCGTTATCCCATGGCGACGACCGTGGAGTTCTACCACGGTCCTTCGCGGCGGAGCTTCCGCGCCCGGACCGTGGACATCTCCGCCGGTGGGATGCTGATGTACGTTCCCACCTCGGCCCCGGTTGCACCGGGCCATCCCATCCGGCTGACCATTGGCAGCCGCAATCGGCCTGAACTGGCCGGGCTGAGCAGCCGACCCCTCGACGCCACCATCGTCCGCGTGGATCGGCAAAAGATGCTCAGCCGGGGCATGTTGCCCGTGGGTGTCAGGTTCGCCCAGCCCCAGGCGGAGACCTGAAACAGGCGGCGTGTGGCTCAATGGATGGAACCATCTAAGGGGTGGGTCCCTCTCATCGTCTGGCGGCGGGTCCACCTGGCGGTCTCAGCGGCCCTCGCGGCTGAGCCCTGGCGGGTAGGCCACGTGCATGAGGCACAGCCCGCTTGCCGGGGCCGTGGGGCCGGCGTGGCGACGGTCGCCGCTGGAGAAGATCAGGTCGATGCGGTCGGCGTCCCACCTGCCCCGGCCAATCTCCACCAACACGCCCACGATGTTCCGGACCATCTTGTACAGGAAGCCGTCGCCGGAAATGGTCACGTGCAGCTCGTCCTCGCAGTTGGTCACCTCGCAACGCGTGATGGTGCGGACGGTGTTCTGGCGGGTCTCCGCCGACGAGGCGAACCCGCGAAAGTCGTGCCTGCCCAGCAGCCTGCGGGCGGCGAAGGCCATGGGCTCAGCCTCCAGCGGGCAGCGGCAGTGATACACCTGTTCAGCCCGGGCCACCGGCTTGGCCGCGCCGATGTAGATGCGGTAGCGGTAGGTCTTGCCCACCGCGCTGCGGGAGGCGTGGAAGTCGGGGCCGACCTCCTCGGCCGAGAGGACGCCGATGTCGGGAGGGCACCTGCTGTCTGCTGCCCGGCGCAGGTTCGCCAGCGGTATGGCCAGGTTGGAGGTGAAGAAATTGGCCACCTGCCCCCGGGCGTGGACGCCGGCGTCGGTGCGGCCAGCCCCGTTGACGGTCACGGGGTGGCCCACCACTCGCTGTAGCGCCCCTTCCAGGGCGGCCTGGACCGTGGGCAGG
>MVCS01000149.1 GCA_002049885.1 Planctomycetales bacterium 4484_123
TCGGCATCATCCGCGGCATCGGACCCACCGCCGACCTGGTGGAAAACACCATCACCTCCACCGACGGCCTGGACGAGATCTCCGCCCGCAGCATCTTCGACAACGCCATCTACATCCCCGTGACCATCAAGAAATTCGCCGCCTCCGAGGACATCAGCGGCAACACCAACGTCACCGTGGGGTCCATCCTGGAACTGTCCACGGGCACCGACTTCGCCGGCAACGTCTTCAACATCGCCACCGAACTCCGTCACGCCCGCATCGGTGGGCATTTCCTGTATTCCGAACTGTGGCTTCGGGGACCCACCGATACCCGCCTGGGCGCCCTAGACGTCCAGGGCAACATCTCCGGGCTGATCCACTCCAACGGCAACATCGGCCAGATCATCAGCCGGGAAGGACTCATCTCGGCCGACGTGGTCACCGTGGACCCCAACTTCAACGCCGACGTGGGTGCCATCACCACTGCCGGCGGCTTCACCGGCTCGCTGGAGGTCTCCGGCGACCTCGGGCGATTCACCTCCTACGCCACCCTGGGCGCCGACCCGTCCACCTTGCCGAACCTGACCCCGCTGCGGTTCAACATCGCCGGCAACCTGGGGCAGTTGACCGTGAAAGGAGGCAAGAAGGGCTCCCCGCCGGTGCACCTGTACACCTCCCTGTACGTCGGCGGCGACCTGGGCAAGCTGGACGTGGACGGGTCGCTCTACGCCGACCTCCTGGTCAACGGCAACGTCGGGCAGCTCGTCATCGACGGCGACATGGGCGGCGTCTTCGGCCCCAGCGTGCTGGGCAACGTCAACATCCTCGGGTCGCTGGGCAGCCTCAACCTCGCAGACGGGGCCAACGTGGTGGGCAACCTGACCACCGGCGGACCCATCGGCAAGATCGTCCTGCGCGACAAGTCCAAGGACCCGGCCAAGGGCAACATCCTGGGAACCATCACCTCCACCCACGGTTCCATCAACAACGTCAGCCTCCAGAACGGCAGGCTCGGCGGGCTGAACGCCGCCACCAGCATCGGCAAGGTTACCCTCAAGGGCGACCCGGCCGATCCGGCCAACGTCACCGGCCCCATCGTCGCCAACGGCGGCGGCATCGCATCGCTGACCATCATCAACGGCAATCTGCTGGCTGACGTGACCGCCGCGGGCGGCTTGCTGAGCAAGTTCAACATCTCCGGCGGCGATGCAGCCGCCGGCGTGACCATCTACGCCTCCGCCGGCGTGGGACAGTTCACCATCAAGAACGGTGACCTCAACGCCGACCTGACCACCGACGCCGGCCTGAAGAAGCTGGCGGTCATGGGCAGCGACGTGACCGGCGACGTCACCGTGGCCGGCAGGGCCGACAACATCAGCATCGCCGGCGACCTGACGGGCAACCTCTGGGCCGGCGGCGGCTTCAGGTCCATCAATATCGGCGGTGACGTCACCGGCGCCGTCATCGCCAGCCTCTTCAACATCGACAGGGTCAACATCGGCGGCGACGTGACCAACAGTCAGATCATCGGCGGCTGGGACCCGGCCACCGGCGCAGTACACAGCGCCGACCTGGGGACCCTCTCGGTGGGCGGAGACTGGACGGCCTCCGTCGTGGCCCTGGGCGTTGACCCGGTGGACGGCGACTTCCTGACCGATCCCAACGTGGCCGCTCCGGGCGTCAGCAGCCTGGGCAGGATGACCGTCCGCGGTACCGCCTCCGCCCTCAACAGCCGCATCCTGGCGGATACCCGCTTCGGCATCGTCCCGGTGGATCTGCTGGGCGTGGCCTCGACCGTTCCCGGCGTGACCCCGCCGTTGAACCCCGACCCGGCCAAGCACTTCACCGCCGGCAAGATCATCGCCGCCGACGGCCTGGTCATCACCTACAAGGGCGACGGCAAGGGCAGCTACGACCCGGCCACCGGCCAACTGATCCTCCAGGGCGTCGGCGAGAAACACAGCCTCGCCCTTCAGTACACCGGCCCGGTCAAGACCATCCACATCGCCGGCGACGACGACCTTGGCCTCAGCAGCCTGAGCTTCCGCGGCGACCTGCTGGCCGGCGACATCTCGCTGCACGGCGGCCTGGGCAAGCTCACCGCCGGCAACGTTGCCGCCGGGTCGAGCTGGCAGCTCCTGGGCGGGGCGAAATCCATCACCTCCAACGGCCTGGACGCCGTCACCGTGCACGCCGGGCCCATCGGTTCCTGGAAACTCATGGGCGACTACACCCGCACCGCCACTGAGGGCCTGACCGCCGACGCCATCGGCAACATGACCATCTACGGCGACCTGACCGCCTCCATCGCCACCACCATAGCCGGCATCAAGTCGCTGACCGTTCGCGGCGACGTGGACGGCCGGTGGATGGCCGCGGGCGAGCAGCAGATCGTCTCCGCCGGCGGCCTGGACAAGCTGGCGGTCAACTCCATCGGCGCCGAGCCGGCCATGAACGCCCTGCTGGCGGGCAACCCGCTGACCGGCCTCCTACGGCAACCCGGCGGTGGATACCGCGGTCCGCAGCCTCAGGGGCATCGGCAGCTTCTCGGTGCGGGGCGGCGACGTTTACGGCATCATCAGCACCGGCGGGCTGCTGAAGAGCCTCACCCTCACCGCCCCCGGCGACCAGGCCGTGCTCTTTGGCCGGGTCCGCGCCGGAGACGGCATTGGCAAGGTCCAGGCCGACCGCCTGGACGGCGCCATCGTGGCCTCCGCCACCAACGTCGGCAGCGTCAGCATCAGCCATGACATGAGCCACAGCAGCATCATGGCCGGCGTGGATCCCGGCGATGCCGGTTATGACCCGGCCCACGGCGGGGAGCTGGCCAACGTGCAGCTCGACGGCCGGACCACCCCCGCCTGGCGGACGCCGCTCAATGCCGACACCATCGGCGGCGGGGACGTCAAGAGAGTCACCATCGGCGGCAGCATGATCGCCTCCAGCATCACCGCCGCCGTCGGGGCAGGCCAGGACGGTTGGTTCGGAACGGCCGACGACCGGGTCCGCGGCACCGGCTTCGTGCAGCAAGTCCGCGTGGGCGGCAGCCTCAGGGGTTCGCCCAACCCGGACGAGCACTACGGCATCTTCGCCGCCAGCGCCATGCCGCAGTACACCGCCCAGCCCATGCAGCCGCTGGACCACAACTTCACCATTGCCACGCAGGCCTTCGGCGTGGGCTCGCCCAGAATCGTGGACGTGCAGTTCCTGGCCGACCGCATCATCGTGTTCTTCGACCACGACATCGACTTCTCCACCATCAACACCCGCGTGCAGGACCCCACCCGGCCCACGACTTTCGACCTGGTGGTCTCTCACAACGGGACCTTCGGTCCGGCTGAGCCCGACGACGTCAGCATCTCCGACACCGTCGCCCACAGCCTGGAATACGACCACGTCTCGCACTCGGTGACACTCAGGCTCGATCCGTCGATCGGCACGTTCGTGGCGTTGAACAAGGGAACGAACTTCCAGCTGACCATCGACGCCGACATCGTGGCCGACCGCCGCGGGAACCTGCTGGACGGCGACTTCCAGGACGAATTCCCCACCGGCGACGGCATGCCGGGCGGCGACTTCGCCTTCCGCTTCATCCACGGGGACGCCGGCGACACCCCGGCCACGGCCATCGACCTGTCCTCCGGCGTGTCCATCCTGCGCATGAACGAGGTACTGAACCTCAACGCCCGCATCGGCGACAACGCCCCCAGGCCGGCCGACCAGGACGTCGACTACTACTCCCTGGACGTCCACGAGGGCGACCTGCTGTACTACGCCTGCTCCGGGGCATCGGTCGCGCAGGTCTCCGGGCCGACCGACTTCTCGCTCAGCGGCAGCGGCTACCGCGCCACCGCCGATGGCACGGTGTTGCTGGAGGTCACCGGCTCGCCGGGGCCCTACACCCTCAGCGTGCTGCTGTTCAACGACGGCAACAGCAACTTCAACTTCGACGATCCCACCCAAACCCCCACGCCGGTGGTGTGGGTGGGCGACAAGGCCCTGGTGGACCCGCTGGCGGACACCATCGTTGGCGAGATCACCGGCCCGGACGATTTCGACCTCTACGACCTCGGCCCCCTGCCGGCCTTCACCGAAATCGACATCGCGCTCGATACCAAGCTCATCGGCAGCTCCCTGGATCCGAAGCTGGCGGTGTTCAACTCCAATGGCGACCTGGTCGGGAACATCGTCTTCAGCCATGCCCTGACCGGCTGGTTCGACATGGGCAAGATCGACACCTCGGTGACGCTCCGGACCACGGCGCTCACGCCCGCCGACGACACCTACTACGTCGCCGTGGCCGGCATGACTTCCACCGCCGCCGACTTCCGCGAGGCCGACCTGGGCCAGTATCACCTGAGCATCACCCAGAGCCCGGGCCTGGCCCCGGTGTTCATGCCGCAAGTGGTGTACCTGAACTTCGACGGCGGCGTGGCCGAGTTCATCACCGATGTCTTCGGCGACTCTTATGAAGGCCGGGTCGTCGATACCTACCAGCGGCCGCTGTCGGCGACCACCTACGGATTCAGCGCCGAGGACACCCAAGCCCTCATCAACGAGGTGGTCAACACTGTCGAGGCCGCCTACGCCGGCTTCGGGAACATCTCCTTCACCACCGTCAAGCCCATGGGCGGACTGTACAGCACCGTGTTCATCGGCGACAACCCCGCCCCGGACCGAGCCACCGTGGGCATCGCCGAGCACATCGACACCAACAACAGCGACCTGTCCGACCAGGCTGTCATCTTCGGCGGCGAGCTGGCCTGGCAATATTCGGCCGACAACGGCTACAGCCTGGCCGAGGTGGGACTGGCCATCGGCAACAACGCTGCACACGAACTGGCCCACATCCTGGGCCTGAACCACGTCAACGCCAGCGCCGGGCCGGAAACCTGGATGATGAGCTATCCGCCCGACGATGCCGTGCCCATGGTCTTCACCACGCACGAACACCTGATGAACGACGCCAACGAAGAGTTCCACATCGGCTACCAGAACAGCGTGATGTCGCTCTGGTCGATTCAGTAACCCCCGCCTGGGGCGCGCAAGAACATCGGCCCGGGTGCCTCGGCCAGAGGCGCCCGGGCCGTTACCTTGCGCTGTGGGTCAGCCCCGCCGTCGCTGCCGGCGCAGCTCCGCCAGCCTCTCGTGCAACATCCGCTGCCCGGCCACCTCAGCCGTCAAGGGCGACTTGTGCACCCCGGTGATCTGGTCGGCCAGCAGGTCGAGGAAGGTATCCACATCCTGGTCCCACGCCTGAGAGAGGATCTCATGGCGCAGGTCGCGATGGACCACGCAGAACAACGGCGCAGCTCCCTCCCGGCCGTGGGCCTTCTCCAGCGTGTACACACTGGATGGCCTCGGGCGCGACGTTCGCGGCACCACCACGGCAAGCCAGTGTGCCTCCGGCGGGACCAGCGGCTCCGGCAGCCTCACCACCAGGCAGCGCTGCTCCAGCAGCTCAGCAGTCAGCGCAGCCAGACCCTCAGGCGAGACGTCGTCGCTGCGCCCCACCTGACGGGCCAACGCCCCCGCCCGCCGCCACAGCCCCTCCAGCAGCTCCCGCCCGCCCAGACGGGTCACCTCCGAGACTACCCGGTCAGGCTCCGAAAAAACTGTCTTGGGGAACACCTCATAGGCGAACACACAATGCTGATAGCGGAAGCGCTCCGACCGAGGCAGAGGGCTCTCCGGCTCCTCGCGCCTGGGCCGCCATGCCACCGCAGACACCGGGCGGGCACCCAGCGCCCGCCGGCGCGACTCGTCGCCCAACTGCTCGGCCAGGGTCTCCAGGAACTGCTTCTCGCCCGCCTGGCACGTGCGGCCATGGTTACGCCGCGAGCCATCCGGCAGCCACTCGCACAGCACGCCGAGGTGGCGGCGGCCCGCCTGCGAGAAGGTCTTCTCCAGCACCAGGTAGCGGTACTCCAGTTCGCCCTCGTGCCGGTCCTCTATGAAGGCCGCAAACTGGGCCTCGGGCACGGCCTGGGCCCGCGGCATGGCGATCAGGACGCAGCGCCGGCCGGCCACCTGGTCCACCCTCGCCTTCAGCCCCTCGGCAGAAAGGCCCTGCTCTTCCCCGCGCGCCCGCGCCTGGACGTGAGCCTCCTGCCACAGCACCTCCAGGATGTCCCCCGCCAGCGATGAATCCATCGCCCGCATGAACCCTTGCGGGTCACGGAACGCATGCTGCGGCAGCAGCTTGTGCGCGAAAAGATAGTGCTGTGCCCGCAGGCCCTGCCCGCCACGCGCTGGATGCGAACCCCGTGCTGACATTGCTGCACAATCCTCCCGAGCCGCCCACCCATCGGCCAGAAGCGCCCCGGCAATGCGCCCGTCCTGTCTTCATAGGCATTCTATCGCCTCCCAACCGCCCCGCCAAGGGCGGTCCGCTCATTCTCCCACACCGCCACGCCAGCAGGCGAACCCTGCGCCTCTCACCCGCCATAGCCATGGCCAGGTCACTGGTCAGGCCCGGTAGAAGATGATATAGTGCCCGGGCAGTCTTCACCCGGGCATGGATGCGCGCAGCGCACAGGCAACGGAGGAGCCATGGACGGATTTGTTCACCTGCATGTTCACTCGGAGTATTCCCTCCTCGACGGCGGCAACCGAATCCATCAATTGGTGGCCCGCACTGCCGAGATGGGCATGGACGCCCTGGCCCTGACCGACCACGGGAACCTCTTCGGGGCGATCGAGTTCTACACCGCCTGCCGGGATGCCGGCATCAAGCCCATCCTGGGCATGGAGGCTTACAGCTCGCCGACCACGCGAGACGACCGGTCCATGGGCAACATCAAGACCGCCGCGTACCACCTCATTCTGCTAGCCATGAACGA
>MVCS01000150.1 GCA_002049885.1 Planctomycetales bacterium 4484_123
GGTGGGTGAGCTGCTGGGCCAGCTCATGGCGCTGGTGGTCGTAGATGATGGCCAGGCTGGCGACGACCTCGGCGGAGGGGTCTTCCCATTCCTGTTGAACCAGCGCCGAGCGGATCAGGTCGCGCACCGCCTCGGACCGGCTGCCGTAGCCCCGGCGGGCCATCCAGCGGTCGAATCGCCTCAACAGGTCCGTGTCGATGGCCAGGGCAGTTCGTGTCAATGCGCTCATGGCGGGTCCCTCTGATCGGTTCAATCCACATAGGCGGCGAACAGTCGGGTCTGTTCGGCGCCCCAGGTCTTCTCGATGGTCAGGCGGATGCCCTCGCAGCGGCGGGCGACATCGATGCGCACCAGCCGCTGGTAGTTCCCGCGGACGGCCCCTGCCGGCACCCATCGGCCGCCGATGCGCACCTCCAGGCGGGCGTCGGCCAGCAGGCTCTCCGGCGGGGAGGTCCGCTGGTCGTCCGCCTGCCAGTGGCTCATCTGGATGAGCTGGTCCAGCCCGCTGTCGGCGATGAGCGTCAGGCGCTCGACCACGGCCGGGGCGGGGAAGACCATCTCCAGGGCGTCGCCCACCCGGCAGTTCCAGGCGTGCTGCTCGTCCCCGACGGGCCGGTTTATCCCGTCGCGGAGTGGCTCGGGGTCGCCGGCGGAGGCGATGAGTTTCGCCCGCACGGTGGTCTCGGAGAACTCCTGGCGGACGCCCGGCAGGTAGGCGTCGTCGGCCAGCAGCGCCTGCTGGAGCTGGCCGACGTGGTCGGAGACCTCCGGCGGGTCTATGCCGCGGCGGACGGCCAGTGCCGCCGCCGTGCCGGCCGCCTGGCCCATTACCGTTGCCGTGCCCATCACCCGGGCGGATGACATGGCGATGTGGGTGCAACTGGCGCAGCGTCCGGCGAACATCAGGTTGGGTATGTCGCGGGCCACCAGCGTGCCGTAGGGTATGCCGTATATGGGCGTATCGCCGTGGTAGGCGGGCCGGAGGCCCAGTCCTGCGCAGCCCACGCCCACCGGCGGGTGCTCGTCGATGGTCCAGCCGCCGTAGGCCACCACGTCGGGGAAGTGCCCGCCGCTCATCAGGTCCTGCTGGCTCAGCACGTGCCGACCGACGTAGCGCCGGGACTCGCGCTTGGCGGGCAGGAACTGAAGCCAGTTCAGCGCCCAGTTGGCGGCCTGGCGACGGTGATGCGGACAGCGGTTCTTGATGTGGTCCCAGACGCCCAGGACGACGGCCAGCAACTGGTCGCGAATCTGCTCGGTGTCGTGGATGCTGTCGGCCAGGCCGCCCAGCTCAATCCACCAGTAGCCCAGCTCCCACCAGCCGTGGCCGCCGGGGAGGTCCTCGCAGCGGTCGAACCGGTGAGCCCAGGGCGGCGCGGTGAAGGGCTGGGGCGAGTCGTGCTCGGCCGCGGCAAAGGCCAGGGTCATGCCCATGGTCCCGCGGTCGGGCCTTTCCGGGGCGAAGGACTCGCCGAACTCCTCCCGGCCCTCCCGGCCTATGCGGAAGGCGGCACCGGTCAACGGGGCCAACACGGCGTCGCCGCTACAGTCGATGAAGATCCTGGCCCGGACGCGGTGGTGAGTCTGCGTGGTGCCCTGCCAGCCGGTGACGGATTCGATGCGGCCATCGGCCATGCAGGCCTGCTGGGCCGAACAGTTCAGCATCAGCCGGAGGCCCTCCTCGCGGCGGGCGGTGTCGTAGAGGATGGCGTCCCAGACGCTGTAGCTGCGCTGCGGGTTCCGGCATAGGTTGGCCAGGCGGAGTTCCTCCAGGATGCCCGTCTCGCGGGCGTTGGGCCGGCGGTTGTGGCGGTCGGCGCCGGAGATGTGTACCCGGCACTCGCTGGAGGCGTTGCCGCCCAGCACGGGCCTGTCGTGCATGAGGACGGTGTCCGCCCCGTGCCGGGCGGCCGACAGCGCCGCCGCCAGGCCGGCCATGCCGCCGCCGATTACACACACGTCGGCCTCGTGGGTCAGTGTCCTGCTCATGGTTATCACTCGGTGGTCCTGCGTGCGGGTGGGATTATACAGGACGCACCTGCTAGCAGACAGCACGGGTGCCATGCCGCCGGCCCCGTTCGACTCGCCCGGGTGGCCGTGGTGCGGCGCGGGTGGGGTGGCCTCGCTGCACACGTGAGGATGGGTCCTGCGTGGGGGCGGGTGGAAGCCCAGGGATTCCAATCGCTGGGCCCCTGCTCGGCGCCGCATCGGCCTCCGGGGTGGTCCGGCAAGGCCGCTGATTCAATGCTTGAGGAACCCTCAGCGCAGCTTTTCCACTCGCATCACCGCCGGCCAGAGGCCGTTGATTTCCTCCGGGTCGTACACCCCCACGGGATACGCGCGGTTCAGCGGCTCCAGGCGGATCCTGCCGTCGCCCTGGAGGCTGAAGCGCTTGAACGTGGTGGAGTTGTCCTCGGCGAAACGGTTCCGGGTAGCCGGCCGCCACGCGGTTGATGATGGGGATGATTCCCCCGGCGGCGATGGGCCGGGAGATGTTGGCCATCCGGTCAACCCGCTGCGGCACGGAACTGCCCGCCAGCCCCAGGCGCACAGCCAGCTCGTGTTTGGTCAACACGCGGACATGCAATTGGTTATGCAGCGCTTCGGCCGTCTTCATCGTTCTGCTCCCCACTTTCGCCAACCGCCCCATCCAGCCCGAACAACACGCACAATTGTAAGGCAAATGTTAGGGTACGTCAAGGCGTATTCCGGGGTTCTCTGGGGTTTTCTTGCGGCCCGGGCTGCTCAGCGGGTTCCACGCTCGCCCGGCTCGGGCAGGTAGGTGAAGCGGATGGCGAACAACTGCCTTTCCCCCGGTACCTCATCGGCAAGGACGGGGTACAGCCCCAGCAGCTCCTGGCGAAGCCGGGCGACCGAATCGAACCCCTCGGCGGCGGCGTGCTCGTCGGTCAGGTCGGCCAGGTTCACCTGCTCGATGGATTCGATGCGAAGCCGGCCCAGGCCGCGGACCCGGCAGACCTGGCCCGGCCTGACCAGCCTGCGGCGCCAATAGCGGATGGTCATGGTCTTCCGGCCAGCGCGGATGGCCTCGAAGTACTTCTTCTTCATGAAGAGCATCTTCTTCGGTGGCGCCTATGCCACGGCCTGCCCCCCGCCGTCAACGGCAAAACTTCAGTAGCATGCCGGCGGGCCGGCCGGTGGAAGGCAGTATCGGGAAGCGCCGGGAGGAAGCCGGTATTTCACCATCGCCGGTTGGCCGTGGTATCTTCCGCGGTGTGAACGTCGGGACCGCGGCAAGCGGGAGGAAAGCCCATGAGCGAGGCCAGGATGAGTATCGAGCCTTACACGGAGCTGGACCCGTCCTGTGCGGTGGTGGCCATCACCCCGCCGGGGCAGGCGTACATGCACACCTATTACGACGTATGTCCCTGGAGCCCCTCGGGCCGGTATCTGGCCTGCCTGCGGCTGCCGTTCGAGGATCGCGAGCCCGCCCCGGATGACCCCGCCTGGTTATGCATCATCGACCTGGCCGAGGGGACCATCCGGGAGCTCTGGGAGACCACCGGCTGGGGCTTCCAGACGGCGGCCCATCAGCAGTGGGGCCGGTCCGACCGCTACCTGTACTTCAACGACAAGCGCGATGGCCGGGCGGTGGGCGTGAGGCTCGACCTGGAAAGCGGCGAGGCGAAGTTCCTGGAAGGCCCCATCTGGCAGGTCCGGCCCGACGAGAAGGTCGCCATCTGCACCTGCCTCAACCGCGGCCGATTGACGCAGCGCGGCTACGGCGTGACGGTCCGGCCGGCCGACGAGCTGACCAACACCGTCCGCGCAGCGGCCGACGACGGGCTGTTCCAGGTGGACCTCCATACCGGCCGGCAGAGCCTGTTGGTGAGCCTGGAGGAGGTCTGGGAGGTGCTGCCGGACAAGGACGACCTGGCCGATGCCGTGCTGTACGCCTTCCACTGCAAGTACAACCCTCAGGGCACGCGAATCCTGTTGGTCGTCAGGGCGCGGTTCGCCGATGGGCGGTACTGTCCGAGCCTGCTGACCTGCCGGGCGGACGGCTCGGAGCTGCGCGCGGTGGTGGGCCATCGGCTCTGGATGCGCGGGGGACACCATCCCATCTGGCATCCCGACGGCCGGCGCGTGCTGATGAACCTCACCCCCGGCGACGAGGGCATGCGCTTCTGCCTCATAGACGCCGAGACGGGCCAGGTGGACGTCCTGCTGGACGAGCCGCCGGGCACGGGCCACCCGTCCATCTCGCCGGACGAGCGCTTCCTGCTGACGGACGTGACCGGCGAGGAGGGGTCGGTGCGGACGGCGGCGATCCGCCTGGTGGACCTGGCCGACGGCTCCTGGCGCGACCTGTGCGCCGCCCGCAGTCCGGCGGTGGGCGGCTCGCCTCTGCGCCGGGACGCCCACCCGGTTTGGGACCGCCTGGGCCGGCGGATCTGCTTCCTGGCCGCCCCCCAGGGCCGGCGCCGGCTGTTCATCGCCGACCCGGCGCTGCCGGCGGGCGAGACGTTCGCCCTGGCATGAGCAGCCGGCCTCGCGGGGCTGAGGCTGTCGCGTCATGGCCTGGCCGGAACCAGCCAATCTCGTGGAAATGGCCTGAGGTCGATGCGCCGGGACCGGCGTTGACCGTCGCGCGTTACTGGGTCAATACCAGGACGATGTCGCCCTTCCTGGCCTTGCGGTCCCAGGGCCTTCCACCGTCGTCGGCCAGGTCGGCGCCCAGGCTGTATATGACCACCTTCCCGTCACCCTTCCGGGCGAGCTTCATGCCCTTGCCCGTGAAGGGGTCCATCGGCACGGCCAGGAGATATTGCGGCACCAAGCGGTCGAGCCTGTCGGGAAAGGACTGGCGGCGGAGGCGGTATCGCCACATGGCCACGGCGGTCAAGGCGAGGCGGTGCCGGGCGTCGGCCTCCGCCGCATGCTCTGCGCAGCGAAACAGCGACGGTGTGAACTGCGATGCCAACAGCCCGCCCAGGCGGTCCCTCTGCCCGCCGGACATCCTTTCCCAACCGTCGCGGGACTGATAATACGGGCGAGCCGACAGTTGGTGATACTTTTGCATCCAGCGCCGGTAGGCCCTCACGTCCTCGAGCCACAGAAAGACCCGATAGACCGCCGGGCCCAGGCGAAAGCCTCTGCGCCCGGTCAGCCCCTCCAAGGCCGCCACCGGGTCCCACATCGTGAAGATGGACAGGCCCCAGGCCTCCTCCATTCGCATGCTGCGGCGAAGGGTGTCGTTGAAGCTGAGGAACGGGTCCAGTTTCAGTCGCTCCAGGTCCTCGCCGGAAGGACGCGACCTGGAGAGGACATATTGAAGTGCCGCGAAGGCCTCTTTCTCGGCTGCGAACGCAACCAGCGACGCAATCAGCACCGGGTCGGCGGTGCAGTGGCCCGCCAGGGCAAAGCACGCGTTCACGTCCTCCAGGGCCTCGCCCGTGCGCCCCCGGCTGGCGTTCACACATGCCGAGAGGTACAGCAATTGGCTCAAGGCCCGCATCTTGCCGAGCTGCGGCAGCACCAGCTCGGGCGATGGCGGGTTGTAAGCCGACCCGAAGTTGCATCCCGGCCGGCGGGCCGCCTCTCGAAGCAGGCGGATCACCGGGGCCTGTCGCTCCAGGAACGCCACCATCCGCTCGTTGTCGGGGTCGAAGGGCCGACTCGTCGGCGCCGCCCAGGCGCCGACCATCTCCCTCCACCTCCGTCCCTCTGCCTGGCGTGCCTCCAGCAGCTCCCAGGCCTGCCGGTACAGCAGGGCTGCGTTCCGCGAATTCGGGATTCGAGCGGGGGCCACGGACAGGGCCATGGCCCCGGCCTTGGTCCGAAGCACGGCCATCTCCTGCCGGACTGCCAGGTCCAGGTTCCAGAAGGTCATGCAGGTCAGCAGCAGGCCGGCTGCGAACGCCAGTGCAACGCGGCTGGGCCGCCATTCTGCCGCCCTGCGCCGCTGCGGGTCGTCCCGGCTGCGGCGCAGGCCGTAACCGGCCGCAGTACCTGCACCGATGACAAAGAGGGCCCCACCAATACACGAGCCGAGCAACGCGAAGCCCGCCCCGCCGACGCGCAGGTGAAGGAACGCGAATATGGCGATTGCGGCGATCCAGGGCAGCGGCAGCAGCACGAGGATGCCTATCGCCAGCCTCCGGCGCCACAGCCTGTCCACGGTGCGTGCCAGCAGCGACACGACCAGGGCGACGAGGAGTACGGAGGTGATGGTAGCTTCCAACCAGAAGAGGATGTGGCCCATCGGACTTCTCCTTGTGTGAGTTTTCATTCAGCGCAGCGGCGGCGGGCCATACGGTTCCAGGTACATTTCCAAGGTGCCGCCGGCGCTCATGAGCACGCACTGCCGCACGATCTCCTGCCCGGGCAGTTCCAGTCCGATTTGACGGACCTGCTCGACGGCGGCGCGGAGCTGCGGGCGCTCCCCGCCGGCGAGGGTCGCGGGCCCGGTTCGAACGGCACTGAGACTTACATTCAGGATTAGCAGCACCGCTGCCGCCACGCCGGCTGCGTACCGCCAGAAATCGCGGCGTCGGGAATCGGCCAGTTCGCGCCGCACACGCGACATCACCGCGAACCTCAGCCCGGCATCGGGCTCGACGCCGGAGGCGCGCAGGGCCCGTTCGATGTCCATCAGTTCCCGAGGCAGTTCCGGGCTGTGGTTCATTTGTCCTTCTCCAGCAGACGCCTCAGCTTCTCCAACGCGTAGCGGTATCGACTGGCGGCCGTATTCGGACTGATCCCCAGAACCTCTCCGATCTGGGCGAAGGTCAACTGGCCGTCGATCTTCAGCGAGATTCTCGAACTCATCGGATACTTCCGGCCCGGCCGACCCAGCGGGGGGCCGGCGCCGCCGCTCAGCACTGTGCCGCTTCCGCTCTCGACGTCGAATCCGTCCAATCGCGCGCCGCAGCGAAACGAAAAGGTACGCCCTGAGATTGCCGACCCCGCCGATCCGTTCCCTGCTGCGGACCAGTGAGACGAACACGTCCTGCACGGCGTCTTCGGCATCGGCTCGATTGCCGAGCATGCGCTCGGCTGACCGGTACAGGGCCGGCCCGTACAGCTCGTACACCCTTTCATACGCGCCGAGGTCTCCGGCCGCCAAACCCGCGGACAACAGCTCCTCTCGGTTCCCCAAGGACGCGCCCTTTCCGCCTATCAAGAGTCCCGGCAACTCACGAAATTGTCTTGAAAATCACAGGGGCGAAAAAAAAAGAAATTGGCCGGGCCAGACGGTGCATCGCGGGCCAGCCAGGACTGGCACCATTGCAGACGCCACAAAGAAATCCGAATGGTACATCCATCATCGTCGGGCGGGAATGTCCTTTCCCAGAGGTGTGGTTTGGAGGGAATTTCCTCGGTTCTGCTCTAGGTCCTCCGTGGCCCAGAACCCCACATCGCTCGAATCAGCAGGTGGTGCCTGGAAGATTGGTACATCCCAGCGTCGCACCCGTAAGTCCGCGGCTCCCTTTTCGCGATTGACAGGAGTGTCTGTCCGTGGTATCATGCCTCCACCGTGAGGGCTATCTACTTGGAGGGTGTGTTCGCTCCCCGGCTCGGTCGTGTCTTGCGCTCTGTTTGGGCGCATCGGTTGGCGACGCGGAATGCCCCATCGGAGGGCCAAGCGCAGTTGGGTCTGATTCTATTTTGAGGGCTCGGCCCGGTGCGGATTGGGGGCGGAACGGACCATGCCACCGCGGCCGCCGGGTCGACGATAGGAGAGGGAGCAAGCTATGAGACGCAAGATGATTTGTGCGGCCATGGCCTTCGCCGTTCTAGCCGCCGTCTCGGGCACGGGGGCCTGGGCACAGTTGTCGGGCAACCTGATCCTCAACGTGCCCGACTGGAACCAGCCGGCCAGCTACGGCATTGCCGGCTATGCGAACTGGTGCTCGCCCACCGCCGGCGGCAACCTGCTGGGTTACTGGGAGGACGTGATGGGTTGTGTGGGCCTGACGGACAGGCAGGTCATGCCCAACGGCCCGGCCTACGCCAACAAGCCCAACACCTACCAGCAGGGCCTGTCCAATGACGGCCAGGTGGAAATGGGCTTCTACATGGGCACCCAGGGCTGGGTCAATCCCAACGCCCAGTTCCCGCCCAACACCGCCTTTGGCACTGCCCTAGGCATGATTGGCCCGGGCCTGAAGGCCTACGCCCTGGCCAGCTGGGTGGACCCCACCAGTGGCATCGTCAAGGTGGCCTACCCCGCTACCACGACCGGAAAGGACGTCAAGCCGTCCACGCCGCTGATGTGGCAGAGGTACACGAACGAGATCAACGCCGGCCGCCCAGTGCTGTGTTCCTTCGACAAGTGGGTCGACCCGCAACAGTTCCTGGGCAACGTGACCATCATTGGCTTCCCCAGTCAGCAGCTCGAGAAGTACCCCTGGGACCTGGACACCGACCCGCACACGGTCGTGGGCGTGGGCTACATCGACATCACCCCAGGCTTCCAGAACAATGGCCAGGACGAGTGGTTCGTCTGCCAGGACGGCTGGCCGGGGCCGGGCGGCGGGTTCGGCGGGACGGGCCAGTACGTGGTCGTCCCGCTGGACACAATGTGGCAGCAGAACGACTACGTCTTCAACGTGCCCGAGCCGGTGACCGTCCTGCTGCTGCTGGTGGGTGCCGGGGTCCTGCGCCGCAGGCGCCGGTGCTGACGCCACCGTCTGAGACCTCAGAAGTCGGCAGGGCTAGGGCGTAGGGGGCAAGGCAGCTGGAGGCCGCAAGGCCGCCGGCGCCCGGGGGGTGTGCGCGCGTCCTGGACCATCCGCGATCGCCATTGCATCGAGGCGCCAAGGGCCAGTTTCGGCTCTTGGCGCCTCGGCTGCGCGCACGAGGCCGGTGTAGCCTTGGTGGTACAGCGCTGCCAGCGGGCTCGGATTGGTCCCGCCTAAGGCAGGCTCACCGTACCCCGGCCGGGGATGACCCCACTCTGGGCGAGGTACGGGGCGTAGCTCCAGTTGCCCAGGCTGCGGCGGGCGCGCTGGGCCAGGGTCGTCTTGCCGGCCATCTCACGCAACTTCTCCAGGAATGTCCGCTCGCCGGTCAGCTCGTAGTACCAGGCAAGGGGGCTGCCCATGTAGAAGGCGCAGCCGCCGGAGGTGATGGGCCGGGGCAGCAACTCCTTTTGCTTGGCCTTTCGCAGGGCCACGTGGAAGCCGGGGGCGTGGGCCTTGTCGTTCCAGGCGGCGGTGACGGTCCATCGGCCGACGCGGGCATGGACCTTTGAGGAAGCGCTTCAGCGCCGGCTTGTCCCCGGCCGGTTTGCCCACGGGCGTGAGGATGGCCTGGAAGACCCTCTCGGTCAGCACCGGCCCGGCCTGGCGGGTCTCGATGAGGTGCTCGCGGGCCAGCGGCTGGGCGCGGTAGCGGTTGCCGAAGCAGTCAGCGGCCTCGACCACCACGGCCTCGGGCCGGGCCAGCAGTGCGCTCAGGGTCTTGCCGGGCGGGGCGGCCGGGGCGGCCTTGGCCGGGGACTCGAGCTGGACAACATCGAAATAGCTCAACTTCCGCGCCGGCAGCTCCAGGCGTGCGGCCAACTGCACCACCTCGGGCCGGCCCACGGGGAAGTCCGTCTCCCCCCCCGGGGTAGGTCGAAGACGGCCACCTGCGTGGGCAGGACCTTGCCGCCGGCCCGCAGGGCCAGGGCGGCGATGGGTTTGTCGTAGTCAGCCGGCAAGGGCAGCGTGCCGCGGACCACGGTACAGACGGCCTTGCCGGTGGGGTTGTGGACCTTGACCCTGGCCACGACCGTCTGGTCGGCCCGAGCGGTCGAGGCAGCCAGGGCCAGGCAGCTGCACACAAGCCAGCGAATCGCGGGTGATTTCATGAGGCAACGTCTCTTTGTTAACGGCCCGGGGCACGCGTGCCGGCGCCGGCCGGCCGCGGGCCCCACGGGCCGGGGGCCGTTCATATGATTCCCGGAACGATCTCGAACTCGGCCCTGATGGGCCGGTCGAGCTTCACGGTGCCGTCCGCCGGCAGCAGCTCCAGCGTGTACCGGCCGACGGGCAGGTGGTCGGTGAACAGGACCCAGCGGGTCTTCCACCGCTTCAGCACGCCGACGGCCTGGCGGGCGAGTTCCCTGCCGGCGGCGTCGCGGATGACGGCGGTCCAGGGCGTCTTGCAGCGATGGTCGAGCTTGACCAGCACGGTAATCCAGTTCTTGCCCACGGGCGACTGGGGCGTTTCGGTCTGGAGGCGGGGCTGTCCCTCGCGGGACGACTTGTACAGCCGGTACTGGCCGGCGTCCACCCACAGCGGGCCGAAGTACTCGGCATAGATGGAGCCCCTCCGCCGGCGACTCGCCGGCCTGGGCCCGGCGGCGGTCTCGATGGGCCGGCCCTTCAGCGCAGCGATGTGCCGGGCCAGCGCCCAGCGGGCCATCTGATAGCGCCGGCCCTTCCAGTAAGTGTCGTGGTAGCCGTATCGGCCCACGTGGTTGAAGTTCCGCTTGCGCCTGAAGGCGTAGTAGTCGAAGCTGGGGTTGACCGCCTGGGTCAATTCGCGGAGGCAGTCCTCGGCGGCGCGGAGGGCGGGGCTCGGCCGGCCGGCGCGGGCCTGTTTGACGGCGCTTTCCAGCGTCTGGATGTAGCGCCAGTCGATGATGCCGTTGCGGACCTCGTAGAAGGTGGGTGAAGGCAGGATGAGGCCTTCCCTTTTGATGGAGGGGAACCGATACGAGCAGGGCCCGAACTT
>MVCS01000151.1 GCA_002049885.1 Planctomycetales bacterium 4484_123
GCGGCACAGGCAAGCGGGCAGTGCGTGTAGATGCCAGTGGGGATGAACACGGCGTCAATCCTGCCCGCCAGGCGCTCGAACATCTCCTCGGCGTCGGCGAAGACCTCCACGCCCTCGGCCTGAAATTGTTCGACCTGGCCCTCGCGGCGGTCCTGCGGCCTGATGGCCACCGCCGCCAGCTCGCAGCCCAGCTCCGGCCCGAGCGTGCGAATATTCCTTATGTGCACGGCGGCAAAGCCGCCGGCCCCGACCACCGCGAAACGCAACACAGATCGCACCCTCACATTCTCCCGAGCCCGGCGCCGGGCCAAGACCAGCCGGCCGGACCGAGCCGCGCACTAGCCTTCCTGGTATCGGGCCGGGTCCTCGGCTCCCGCCTCGGCGAACCCGGCCAGCCGCAGCCGACAGGCATCACACCGCCCGCAGGCCGAGCCGTCCCCCGCCGGGTCGTAACAACTGTGGGTCAGCGAATAGTCCACGCCCAGGGCCAGGCCCGTGCGGATGATCTGGCCCTTGGTCATGTCTATCAGCGGGGCGTGGATGCAAAAGACGCCCCGGCCCTCGACTGCAGCGGCCGTGGCCAGATTCGCCAGCCGCTGGAATGCCTCCACGAACTGGCCCCGGCAGTCCGGGTAGCCGCTGTAGTCGATGGCGTTGACGCCGATGAAGATGTCGAACGAGCCGATCACCTCCGCGTAGCCCAGGGCGATGCTCAGGAAGATGGTATTCCGCGCAGGCACGTAGGTCGGCGGGATGGCAGGCCGTTCGCCGCGGCGTGCGGATCGTGCATCGGCGGAGTCATCGGCGCCGTCGGGCAGTCCGGGCCGATCCTTGGGCACGGCGATGTCGTCGGTCAGGGCCGAGCGGCCGAAGCCGCCATCGGCGCTGAGGTCGATGCGCACGATGCGGTGTTCGACCACTCCCAATGCCTCCGCCACCCGACGGGCGGCGTCCAGCTCGAACCGGTGTCGCTGGCCGTAGTCAAAGGTCAGCGCGTGACAGGCAAAGCCGCGGTCCTGCGCCACCGCCAACGTGGTGGCCGAATCCACTCCGCCCGACAGCAGCACCACGGCGAGCCTTGTCGTTTCGGCCTGCATGGGCGAAAGCCTAGCCCCGGCCAGCCGGCGAGTAAAGCGCCCCGCGGGGGGCCCGGCCACGGGGGCAGTTCCGAGTTGGTCTTGCCCGCCCGGCGGTCTTAGAATCTACGGCATGCACATCCGCACCAAGATCGTGGCCACGGTCGGACCGGCCTGCGCCACGCCGGCCGTGCTGGAACAGATGGTCCGCGCCGGCGTGGACGTCTTCCGCATCAACTTCTCACACGGCCAGGAGGCCACGCGGGCATCGGCACTGGAGGCCATTCGCCGGGTGGAGCGCCGGCTGGGCGAGCCGCTGGCGGTCATGGCCGACCTGTGCGGACCCAAGATTCGCGTCGGGCCCATCGTGGGCGGCTCGGTGTTGCTGGGCCAGGGCGCAGAGCTGACCATCCGGCGCCGGCCCGTGCAGGGCTCGGCCCGAGCCATCTCCACCACCCTGCCGGAGCTGGTGGACAACGTCGAGCCCGGCCAGACGCTGCTGCTGGACGACGGCAAGATCCGGCTGCGGGCCCTCGAGGTGCGCCGGCCCGACGAGATCATCTGCCGGGTCACCGCCGGTGGGGTGCTGGCCAGCGGCAAAGGGGTGAACCTGCCCCAGACCGAGCTGAGGCTGCCGGCCCTGACGGAAAAGGACCGCCGCGACGTGGACTGGATCGCCCGGAACGATTTCGACCTGGTGGCCCTTTCCTTCGTGCAGCGGGCCGAGGACCTCGCCGAGTTGCGGGCCTTGCTGCCGGAGGACATGCGCATAGTGGCCAAGATCGAGAAGCCCCAGGCCCTGGCCCGTATCGAGTCCATCCTGGCCGCCACTGACGCGCTGATGGTGGCCCGAGGCGACCTGGGGGTGGAGATGCCCCTGCCGCAGGTGCCGCTGGAACAGAAGCGACTGGTGGAGCTGTGCCGGTCGGCCGGCAAGGCCTGCATCGTGGCCACGCAGATGTTGGAATCGATGATCGACCGGCCGGGGCCGACCCGGGCGGAGGCGGCCGACATCGCCAATGCCGTGCTCGACGGGGCCGACGCCCTGATGCTCTCAGCCGAGACCGCCGTCGGCAAGAACCCCGTGGAAGCGGTCAAGACGATGAACGACATCGCGGCCGCGGCCGAGGACTACGAGCTCACCTGGCGCGGGCCCGCGAGAGTCTCCTACGCCCCCTCGCCCACGACCTCCGCCCTGGCAGCCGCCGTTCGTGCCGTCATCGAGCAGGAGAGCATCGCCGCCGTGGCCGTCTTCACCGCTACCGGCACGACCGCCGCCGTGTTGGCCCAGCACCGACTGGCCCAGCCCATCCTGGCCATGTCGCCCTCGCAGCGGGTGGTTCGGCAGATGAACCTGCTTTTTGGCGTCCAGCCAGTCCGCCAGGCCACCCCGCAGCACACCCGCCAGGTCATTGCCGCCGCCGCCAAGCACCTCAAGGCCAAGGGCCTGGTGCGCCGCGGACAGAAGATTGTCGTTCTCTCGGGCCGACCCATCGGCCAGCCGGGCACCACCAATACACTCGTCGTCCACCGCGTCGGTTGAGCGCGGGACGGGATTACCGTGGGACCGCGGGGACCGGATTACCGTCAGACCGAGAGGCCGGACTACCGCCGCACCCCAAGCTGGCAAACCGATGGACCACATTGCTGGCGAGCGATGAAGCAGGATGGCTGAAGACATAGAAACGGCCGACATGCGGGCTGATGTGAAAAGGCCAGACCGACTCATGTCCAACGTTGCAGCAGCCTGAACAGCATCGCGGCAATCCGGTCATACTTGTTGGAAATCTCTGCGTGAACCTTCTCCGGCAGGTACCCGCAGGCAACGGCAAAGTCGAGGTGCGTCCTGGTCTCTTCCGCCGAACCGAGGGCGTCGGTGATGTGCCTTGCGAACAGACCGCTGTAGCGACGCTTGGCGAAGCCCTCTCTCAAGTTGGCAGCAACGGACCTTGAGCTCCGCCGCAGTTGGTCAGTCAGGCCATATCTTTCGGCTGGGGGAAAAGTCCGCGTCGTATGGAAGACATCCATCGCCGCCTCGAAGGCCAGTCGATAGACTTCCAGGTCGTGAATGGAGTGAATGTTGCTCATCCACCAACCGGCAGCGCATTGTCGGTACTCGCCTGCCTCGCCCTAGCACGATGCCGAAGAACGACAGAAAAGGCCAGCACAAAACCATCGGTCGACTGTGCCCGCCCACAACCCGGCGGCAAGTGCTCTTTCACGGCACTCCGGCTAGACGGTCCAACGGTATTCCCGTCGTACGGTATCCGGTATCACGGCACACGGATGAATTCGACAGCGCCGGAGGCGGTCTCCAGGAGGGCAACGGTGGGGCAAGGAGTGTGGTACAGGGCACCGGGGTTGATGACGTGGACCTCGCCGAGCCGCTCGTCGCGCTGGCGGTGCGTGTGGCCGTGACAGACGTAGCGGTATCGGCCGGAGGTTATCAGTTGGGTCAGGGCCGCTGCGTTGTTGCCGTGAGTGGCGGCCAGGTAATCCCCCCCGCCCAGGGGCACCAGGATAGTATCGGTAGAGAAGTGCACGCCGAGCCGGCGCGCCCGCTCGGCCAGGTCATCGGGTGCGCGGTCCAGGTTCCCGGCGACCGCGTAGCTCTCCACGCCGCAGCCGGCCAGGACATCGAGACACCCCGCCGAGCCGATGTCACCACAGTGGACGATCCTCTCGGCCTCGCGGCGCGCGAGCTCCTCCAGCGCCCGTCGCAGCCGGCCCACCTTGCCATGAGAGTCTGAAACGATCCCGATTTTCATGGCCCCAGACATCATAGCAGAGATGCCGGCGATGCAAGCAACAAGATGAAAGAGGCCCGGGCGCGGCGGCGACCTGGTTCCGCGGGGTTGCGGCCCGCCTCGGGACAGTCCATGCTGACCGGCCCGGACGTGCCGCCAGACTGCACGCCCGACGCGCCTCCAACCACGGGGGTGGGAGCTTTGCCTTCCACGCACGGCGAGGATACCATGAAGTCGTGTTCAATCAGGGTGACAAGCCACTGGAGGACAAGGAGTATCCCGACGAGTCCGACCTGGCGGCGGACGATGACGAGCAGACCCTGGGGCTGATGGCCTGCCCGCAGTGCGGCCGGCTGGTGTACGAAGAGGCCACCAAGTGCCCCTACTGCGGCGAGTGGATCGTCCAGCCCGGCTGGCGACAGAGCCGGAAGTGGTACGTCCGCGCCGGGTTGTACCTGACCAAGACCATCCTCATCAACTGGTTCTTCTGGCTGGCATTGGTGGCCATTTCCTCGGCGGCGGCTCTGTGGAAGCTCTACCTGCACTCAGGGAGTCGATGAGATGGAACATATGGGCTACCCCACGCGGCGCCTTCGCCGACTGCGGTATCATCCCGGCCTGAGGGCGATGCTGGCGGGCGTCCGGCTGAGCGTGGAGGAGCTGATCGCTCCCATCTTCATCCACGAGACTCTCACCGAGCGGCGCGAGATACCGACCATGCCGGGGCAGTTCCAGCGGCCCGTGGCGGACGCGGCGGAGCACGCCGCGGGCCTGGCCTCCAAGGGCATCCGGGCGGTGTTGGTCTTCGGCATCCCCGGCAGCAAGGACCCCGCCGGCACCGCTGCCTGGGCCGCCGACGGCGTGGTCCAGCGCGGCATCCGGGCCATCAAGGCCGCCGCACCAGCACTGCTGGTCATCGCCGATACCTGCTTGTGTGAATACACCGACCACGGGCACTGCGGCCCGCTGGTGGAGCTGCCCGACGGCCGGCGGGAAGTGGACAACGAGGCCGCCCTGGCGGCCCTGGCGGCCACGGCCGTCGCCCAGGCCCGCGCCGGGGCCGACGTGGTCGCCCCCTCGGCCATGATGGACGGGCAGGTCAAGGCCATCCGGGGAGCACTGGACGCAGCCGGGTTCGAGCGCACGGCCATCCTGTCCTATGCGGTGAAGTTCGCCAGCACGTTGTACGGGCCGTTCCGGGCGGCGGCCGAGTCGGCCCCCGCCTTCGGCGACCGGCGCAGCTACCAGATGGACCCACTGAGCCCCATCCAGGTACTGGCCGAGGCCCGCGCCGACCTGGCCGAGGGCGCCGACATCATCATGGTCAAGCCGGCGGCGAACTACCTGGACGTGATCGCAGCCGTCTCGACCAGCCTGGATGCGCCCCTGGCGGCGTACCACGTCAGCGGGGAGTACGCCATGCTCAAGTATGCCGCGGCGGCGGGAGCACTGGACGAAAAGGCCGCCGTCCTGGAGGTCACCGCCGCCATCAAGCGGGCCGGTGCCGACCTGATCATCACCTACTTCGCCGAGGCCCTGGCGGAGTGGCTGGGCGGATAGACACCCCAAACCGGCATGGGGAAGTTCGCGTTTGACTTTTCCCCGGACCAGTTGTGAAATCCACGCAGGTCGGGGCGGACAGGACGGACGGAGCATGAGGGTCTTTATGCTGGGCTGGGAGTTCCCGCCGTACATCAGCGGCGGGCTGGGGACGGCCTGTTACGGGCTGACGCGCGGGCTGGACGAGGCCGGCGTGGAGGTGCTCTTCGTGCTGCCCATGCCCCTTCCCCACGACGCCCACAGCCACGTGCAGTTCCGCACGCCGGCTTGGCTGGCCCAGGCCGGCCAGGAGGAGGCGGCGGAGCCCGCGGGCGAGGAAGCCCCAGCCGAGCCGACCTTCCGCCACGTCCAGATGCGAGCGCTGCCGGTCATCCTCCAGCCCTACGGCACGCCGGAGAGCTACCGTGAGGCGGTGGAGCGGCTGGAGCAACGCGGCGCGGGCGGCCAGCAAGAGGTGGAGATTCCAGGCCTGGAGCTGCCGGCAGGTCAGGGCGAGGCCGGGGAGGTGGGCGCGAGCCCGGGGATGTATCAGGGCGACCTGCTGGGACAGATCCGCCGGTACGCCACGCTGGCGGTGGAGCTGGCCCGGCGGGAGAAGTTCGACCTCATCCACGCCCACGACTGGATGACCTACCCGGCCGGGCTGGCCGTGGCCGCCCATACCGGCAGGCCCCTGGTGGTCCACGTGCACTCCACCGAGTTCGACCGCAGCGGCGAGAACGTCAACCAGCAGGTGTACGACATCGAGCGGGCCGGCATGCACGGCGCCGACCGCGTCGTCTGCGTCAGCTATCTCACCCGCGGCATCGTGCTGTCGCGCTACGGCGTGGAGGCCGGCAAGGTCAAGGTGGTGTACAACGCCGTGGAGTTGCCGGCCGGCGGGGACTTCGACGCGTCGCCCATCGCCCGCGACGAGAAGATCGTCCTGTTCCTGGGACGTATCACCATGCAGAAGGGCCCGGAGTACTTCCTTCGGGCGGCCCAGAAGGTGCTGACGAAGTACAAGAAGGTCCGTTTCGTCATCGCCGGCAGCGGCGACCTGACGGGCCGGACGGTGGAGCTGGCCGCGGAGCTGGGCATCGGCCGGTACGTCACCTTCACCGGCTTCCTGCGCGGCAACGACGTGGCGAGGGTGTTCCGCATGGCCGACCTGTACGTCATGCCGTCGGTCTCCGAGCCCTTCGGCATCGCCCCGCTGGAGGCCCTCTCCCACAACGTGCCCGTGATCATCTCCAAGCAGTCCGGCGTCTCGGAGGTCCTCACCCACGTGCTGAAGGTGGACTTCTGGGACGTCGAGGAGATGGCCAACAAGATCGTGGCGGTGCTGCGACACCCGCCGCTCCAGCGAGTGCTCCGCCAGCAGGGCCAGATAGAGCTGCGGCGGCTGAGCTGGCGCGACTCAGCCGAGAGGTGCAAGACCATCTACGAGGAACTCGCCCGCTGAGAGGGTTCAGGCCAGGGAAGCGAGATGGCTTCGGTAGTGTTCTACTTTCAGGTCCACCAGCCGTTCCGCCTGCGGCGGTACAGCATCTTCGACAGCGGCACCAATTACTTCGACGACCAGGCCAACGCCGACATCTGTCGAAAGGTGGCCGAGAAGTGCTACCTGCCGGCCAACGCCACCATCGCCGAGCTCATCGGCGCCCACGACGGTCGCTTCAAGGTCAGCTACTCCATCACCGGCATGGCCATCGAGCAGTTCCGCCTGTACGCCCCGGAGGTCCTGGAGAGCTTCCAGGCCCTGGCGGCCACGGGCTGCGTGGAGTTCATCGCCGAGACCTATCACCACTCGCTGGCCTTCCTGTATCGCCGGGATGAGTTCATCGACCAGGTGCAGATGCACCGGGAGTTGATGGCGGACATCTTCGGGCAGGACCCGCAGGTCTTCCGCAACACCGAGCTGACCTACAACAACGACCTGGCGGCCGTGGCCGAGGAGATGGGCTTCCGGGCGGTCCTCACCGAGGGCGCCGACCACATCCTCGGCTACCGCAGCCCCAGCTTCCTCTACCGCGCCCCCAATTGCCGCGACCTCCGGCTGCTGCTGAAACACTACCGCCTCAGCGACGACATCGCCTTCCGCTTCGGCAACCGCCAGTGGGAAAGCTGGCCCCTGACCGCCGAGAAGTTCGCCGACTGGGTGGACCGAATCAACGGCAACGGTTACGTCTGCAACCTGTTCATGGACTACGAGACCTTCGGCGAGCACCAGTGGGCGGACACCGGCATCTTCGAGTTTCTGCGGGCCCTGCCCGGGGCGGTCATGGCCAAGGGCGACAACGATTTCCTGACCGTCTCGGAGGCCATTGACCGCTACCCCGTCTCCGGCGAGCTGGACGTGCCGCACATGATCTCCTGGGCCGACATGGAGCGCGACATCTCCGCCTGGCTGGGCAACTCCATGCAGGCCAACGCCCTATACGAGCTGTACGCCCTGACCGATGCCGTCCGCGGCAGCAACGACGCCCGGCTCATCGAGGACTGGCGCAAGCTCCAGACCTCCGACCATTTCTACTACATGTGCACCAAGTACTTCGCCGACGGCGACGTGCACAAGTACTTCAATCCCTACGAGTCGCCCTACGATTCCTACATCAACTACATGAACATCCTCGACTCCATCCGCGCCCGCCTGGGCCAGGCCGCATCGTAGCAACCCGGGACACCACCGGTCGCGGACCCGCCCCCCGCACGCTCCAGCCCAACCCGGCATCGCGGTGCGCGCCTGGGGCGACTTCGGTTAGTATGCGGCCCCGTCATGCCTGCCCAAGCAGCGACCCGGCCGGAGGAAGAGGACGAAAGAAAACTCCTGCTGCGCCGCGGACGCCGACTGGCGCTGGCCGAGGCCCCCTTCGCCAGCATCGTGGGGCTGACACTCAGCGGCACCTTCCTGACGGCCCTGGTCACCGCCTTCGAGGGCAAGGAGTTCAAGCTCGGTTTGGCGGTGGCGGCCGGCCCTTCGTGGGCCTGAGCGTGGTGGTGGGCTTCGGCGCGGTGATGGGCTGGATTGGCTGGACGATGCTGCATTGGGCGCCCGAGCCGGCCATGTCCACGCCCCGCCGCCGCCCCGGACTGGTGCGGTCCCTGCTGCTGCCCTGGCTGTGGCCCCGCTTCCGCCCGCTGATACTCGTGGCCGGGTGGTATGCCTTCGCCACGGGGCTCTGCGCGAACTTCTTCGACTATTACATGCTCCGGCACCTGGGGATGAGCTGGTCGTGGATAGCCGC
>MVCS01000015.1 GCA_002049885.1 Planctomycetales bacterium 4484_123
GTTGTCGCTGAGGACTTCGGATGGTTTGAACCGCATCAGCTCCGCGGGCGGGGTCTGGGCCGGGGCCAGCCCGGCCAGGAGGCATATGACGAGTGAGACGGCGGCGGTTGTGTCTTTCATGGCGGTCCCCTTTCTTTCTTACCGGCCCAGTCCCGGCACCGCCGAGGGTGCCGGGGCGGACGGCGGCGGTTGGCTGCGGACGGCTTCACCGAGGCCGGCGGATTTCCAGTCGATTCCTTCCCTTGGTTACCGTAACGCCCTTGAGCGTTACCAGGCCCCACTCATCGGCGGTGACGGTCCCGCTCTGGAGGAGCCTTTTGTTCGCCAGGGATGTATTGGTCCACTTGAACTTCTCGCCGGGGGCGGGCTTGAAGTTTTTCAATCGGCGCGGGGTGACGTCCACGGTGCAGGTCTCCGCCCGGCATTCGTCCACGAGGTACACGGTCAGGGCCCAACGGTCCTTTTCGTCGGTGCCGGTCTTGGGCTCCCACCACAGGTAGCCGTTGATTTGCCCGGAGAAGTCCCCGTCCAGCAGGTGTCCGCTGCCGGGGTTGTCGTCCAGGGAGCAATTTCCGAAGGCCGGCACGTTGTGGTCCCAGGCGTCCATGTCGGTGAATCGGCCGGCCTGGCGCAGGCGCATGCCCCACACAGCCACGAATGGCCGCTTGGTGTCCATCAGGGCGCGGTAGGCCTTGGGGTTCTGCGTCCAGCCGATTTCCGTCTGGTGCCCCGGGCCCTTGCCGCCGGGACAGTACAGGAAGGGCGTTTCCCGCCGGGGGTCCTTTCGCACGATGGCCGAGGCGTCCACCAGGTCGTAGGCATTGGCGCCGTCGGGTGTCCTGGCCAGGCCCGGCGGGCCCCAGCGCTTCGGCAGCGACCGGCCCAGCGGGGACCACTTCAGGTTCATCACCGTCTGGTGCCCGCCGGCGACGGTGTAGGTGAAGATGTGCGGCAGGTGCAGCCCCAGGAACGTCCCGGAGCAGGATATCCGCCCGGGGTTGACCTTCCAGCGTCTCTGCACGTAGGGCAGGATCAGGTCCAGCAGGCGGATGGCATAAGGCTCGACACAGCCCTGGGAGTAGGCCTTCAGCGTTCCGTAGGAACTGTGGTAGCCGATGCCCGCCACCGACCAGTCCGCGACCAGCGCCACTGCCAGGTGCGGCCTGCCCCTCCATTCGTGCGGGTGCGTTCCGCCGACCAGCTCCGACCAGTACATGTCGCGTATGCCGACCCTGACGTGCATGGAGCGCGGCGGGGAGGGCTCGGGCCCTTCCACGCCCACCAGGAAGTGCACCACCCGCTGGGGCAGGCTGGCGTAAGGGGGGTTGGCCCAATAGGCGAAGAACTGGGTCTCGCGGATCTCCTTCTTTCGGCCGCGACGCCGGCTCAGGTCCAGCCGGCGGTATAGTATCGGCTCGCCGGGCCCGACCGTCTCGGTCACCGGCTCTTGCAGGGAGTTTTCCGCGGAGAAGTCCCGCGTGTTCTCCACGCCGTTGACGCAGGTGACCACGGCGTAATAGCGCTTGCCCGGCCGGCGGGGGTTGTGCACGTACAGCCCCGTGTACAGCGGCAGCTGCTGGGCCAGCCATTCCGGCGCCCTCTTCTTGCCGTCCACGAACTGGCTGTTGGCCTGGAAGGGCCCCGGCGGCGGGGTGGGCCCGATGCAGTACCGCGGCACGATGACGTTGGGGTCCCGGCCCTGGAAGATCTCACCACGGGTGCGGTTCTGGCGGATGCGGCCGTCGTAGCCGCTCAGCGGGCCGACCTCGTCGATGCGCGTGGCGGAGGCGATGGTCCTGGCGGTGATGGGCCGGTCGTGGGCGTAGATGCGGTACAACACCTCCCCGCGCGGGCTACCCTTGGCGGAAAGTTTCCTGTACTGGCTCCAGCGGAGCTTGTCGGTGGTGACGATGCGGTCGATCTCGGTCCAGGTGATGAAGGTCTGCCCGGCACGGTGGAATACCTTCAAGCCCTTCACCGGCGGCGGCGGGTCCTCTAGCTTGCCCTCGTAGGTAATCTCCAGCACCAGCCGGCGGGGGGCGATGAACGCCGGGGGCTGGATGAGCAGGCCGCGGTTGGCCCCCTCGCCGCTGACCCAGTGCCGCACGACCCTGGTGGCGTCGAAGGAGGCGTATCGCGGCGGCTCCAGGGCCAGGGGCTCACCGACGACTTTGCCATCGCCGCCGAGCTCGTAGATGCCTATGGGCTGGCGGGGGCAGGTCAGTCCTCCGCCCACGCCGGAGGCGGCGTGGAGCGTCTGGCCGGGCTTGGGCCCGCCAATCCTTTTCCTGATGCGCCGGTCCACGCGGAGCGAGGCCCGGCATATCTTCGTGCCCCGCCGCAGGGCCGAGAGGTCGAAGCGGATAACCGTCGCGCCGTCGGCGCCGCTGCTGATGGTCAGGCCGCGGTGGCGGCAGGTGACGCCGTTGCCCCACCGTTCCGTGACCACCTCCGCCTCTGTTGGCCGCACCGGCCCCAGGCCGAGGCCCATCACCGTCATCACGGCCATTGTCAGAGCGCTTCTCATGGCCTTCTCCCGTTGCCGTTCACTCGCCGCTCGCCGGCTGTACGATGAGCCGCCGGGGGGTGTCGCTGAATTCGCAGCCCTCGATGGTCAGCAGGCCGTCCGCGCCGGCGGTGGCCGTCCCGGCGAGGGTTCGTCTCTGCCGGCCCGGCCCCGTGACCTTCAGCGGCTCATCGGGCTTGGCGGGGTCGGCGATTCTCCAGCGATAGCTCATGGCCGGCTTGACGATGAAGTTTTGCAGGCGCCGCAGGGTCACCTTGGCCGTCATCCTCCTGGTGGGGTACCACGACCAGGTGTAGATGGTCACCTCGTAGCGGTCGGGCCGGTCCACGATGCTCTGCCCGTCCCAGCGTGCCCGGGCGCTGTGCTCGATGGTGGGGTGCTTGGTGCTGTCGGTGCTGCAGTGCGTCAGGGCGGGGTAGGAGCGGTCCCGGCGGATGCCGCAGTGGAAGTTTTGTGAGATGCTGGTGCCGTCGATCACCGCCAGCGGCGCCCCGCCCCATGAGGACAGGTGCCACAGGCCGCGGCGCTGCTCGCGCAGCAGCGACACGAAGCGCAGGATGGCCGGCGTGTTCCCGCCGATGGCGATGAAGGGCAGTTCCTCAGCCGGCTTGAGCGCCTCGACGATGGGGATGCAGTCCTGCACGGTCCAGGCCCTCCGGCCGTCGGCCGTCTTGATGTTCCACTCGCGCCGGCCCCAGGCGCGCTGGCGTTCCCTATAGACCTTCGAGGGCCGGCGGCGCCACCTGGGCCCGCCCATGGGCGGCATGGTGGAGGTGTCGATGGCCGGCCGGGAGCACATCACCACGTTGACGAAATCGCGGTGGGCCAGGCCGAACCACAGCGCCTCGGTGCCGGCGCAGTTTTCCGCCGAGACGCCGCCGGGGACGCCCGCGACCACGCTGATGCGGTTGGGGTCGATTTTCCACTTTCGCCGGGCCCAGGCGATGAAGGCCAGTATGCGGCGCTCGGTGTAGTTGCGGACCACGCCCTGGGCGAAGGACTTCAGCGTGCCCAGCGACTCGTGGTAGCCGTAGAAGGCCGAGGGGTTGGGGAAGTCGTAGGGGCAGATGACCAGGGAGTCCGTGCGGATGCGCAGGGCCGGCCGATAGTACGAAAACCCGCGGGCGTGGAAGTGGATTTCCAACGGCATCCTTCCATCGGCGGTCCGGCGGTCCGGCACGGAGACGCCGTAGGAGTAGGCCACGTTGGGCAGGTTGGCGGTGTGCGGCGGCAGGGCCGGGCCCTGTCCGGGCGCCACCTCGGCCCCCGGCCCGCACCACTGCACGTAGTGATAGCGCCTGGCCGGGTATTTCCAGTAGGGGCTGTCCGGCAGTCGGCCCTGAAGGACCGGCTCGGGCTCGGCGGGCGCTTCGGCCACAGGTTGGGCCAGGGCCGCCAGGGCCGAGCTGCTTTCCGCCCCGTCGATGGCCACGGTCACGGCGTAAAAGAACGAGCCGGTCTCCGTGGCCGTGTGCACGTACAATCCCGTCCCCGGCGGCAGCGGGCCGGCCTTTTCGTCGATGACGAATCGGCTCACAGGGTAGTCCAGGCCCAGCCCCGACTCGCGCGTGGTGCCCTCGAAGGGGTCGAAGCGCCGGGGGATGGCCACGTCCGCCGTGGCAAGCTTGCGGTCGATGCCGTACTCGATGCAGCGGGCGTTGACGTTGAAGGCGGACAGCGGCCTGACCTCGGCGATCAGCTCGGCTTCGTGCAGGTTCTGCGGCGTGATCCGCACCTTGTGGCGGTAGATGCGGTAGCGGACCTGGCGCTTCTGGTCCAGTTTCTCCAGTATCCCTCGCAACTTGCCCCAGGGGACGGACTTGGCCGGCAGGGGGTTGTCTGTCTCCCGCCAGGTCAGGAAGGTCTGCCCGGAGCGGTGAAAGGCCTTCAGTTCCTTCACCGTCGGCGGCGGGGCGTCCAGGGCGCCTTCATGAGTCACGTCCAGGCAGGTCCGCTCGGGCCGCCATTTCGGGAAGCTCTTGACGTACAGGCCGTGGTTGGGCGCCTTGCCTTCCAGCCAGGCGCGGAGCAGGTTCGTCATCTCGAAGGAGCGGTACCACGGCCCGATGAGTCGCAGCGGCCTGCCGGCCGGGCGAGGTTCGGCGCCCTTGCGATAGGCCCGGTCCAGCGGGAAGATCTGTACATCGACCATCGCCTCCTCGTCGGCACCGTCGATGGGCTCGCGCTGGCACCGCAGCCGGGCCGAGTAGATGCGCTTGCCGGCCAGCGCGCTCAGGTCGAATTGGAGCACGGCGGAGGACTCTGAGAGCCTGATGATCCTGATGGCCGGCCTGTCCCCCCGAGCACTGAGCCGGGTGGTGACAGTCTCGCCGCAGAGGGCCGACGCCGCCAGCGCCAGTGCCGCCGCGGCGACTACCGGTCGGGCCGTTCCCGTCATGGCTTTGCTCCAGTAAAGTCTCGCCCGCGGAGGGCGGGCAGTTCTTTAAACGGTTCGCACGGGCGAAGGTGTCTGCGGCAACTGCGGCACGCCGTCGCGGGCCCGCCCGGCCCTCAGCCGTTGGCCTCCCGCCAGGCCGGGGCGGGCCGGTTGCCGCTGGAGCAGGCCCGAGCAGTTCCGCCGGGCCTTCTACGGCCAGCAGCTTCCCGCCACCTACGACCATCGCCCCTCGATGCTACAGGATCTCGCCGGCGGCAGGCGGACCGAGATCGACGCCCTCAACGGGGCCATCGTGCGCCTGGCGGCGGAGAAGGGCATCCCGGTGCCGACCAACGAGGCCATCGTCCGGCTCATCCGGTTCATGGAGGCCCGGGCCGTTACCCGCCGGCGCGGACGATCTTGATTCGATGCTTCCTGCCGGTGAGGACGCGGACCTTCTCCAGCGTCACCAGGCCCCACTTGTCCGCGACGGCCCGACCGCTCTGGAGCACCTTGCCGTCGGCGAGGTCCGTGTTGGTCCACTTGAACTTCTGGCCGGGGGCGGCCTTGAACTTCTGGCAGCGGCGGGGGGTCAGGTCGGTGATGCACTGCTCGGCCGGCGGGTTGTTGTCGAGATACAGCGTGATTTCGAACTCGCCCGCCTTGTCCACGATGGTCTCCGGCTCCCAGAACTGATACAGGTTGATGCCGCCGGACTTCTGTGCCTGGGCGTGGTTCACGTCGCCGGGGCTGGCGTCCAGGTTGCAGTTGCCGAAGGCCGGCAGGGCCTGGTTGCGGCGGATGCGGGTGACCAGCGACCTGAGCTTGCCGATGGCCCCGGGCCCGTTGGAGTTCCACACGGCGGCGAAGGCCCGCTTGGTCGAGTGCATGGCGTGGAGCATCTCCGGCCAGGGCAGGTAGCCGAAGTCGCCGATGGTGTGGGAGGGATAGGCCCCGTAGGCCGGCCAGCACAGCCAGTAGGGCAACTCGGTGGTGGGGTTCTCGCGGATCCACTTGGGCAGGTCCATGTACACCCACTGGTGGATGCCCAGCCAGTTCTTCGCCCCCAGCGCTCCCGGCCCGAAGGCCCAGGAGTAGTTCTGGGCCTGCTTGCCGATGGCCAGGTTGCCGTAGCCGTTGGACATCACCACGGCGAAGACGTCGGCGTAGCGCAGGGCCCACGAGCCCAGTTGCGACCAGAAGTACACGCGCTGAGGGTCGATGTAGAAGTCCTTCTTCCATACGCCCCAGGCGGCCGCCGCCAGCACCCGGCGCTGGGGGTAGTTCCGCACCACGCCCTGGTCGTAGCTGCGGAGCGTGCCGATGCACTCGTGGAAGCCCTGCCAGATGCCGCCCTCGGCCAGGCCGATGGTGAAGGCCCCGGTGAGGTGTTTTCTCGCGCCCCACCAGCCGGGGTTCTGGATGGTCGCGGCCGTGGACCCGTAGGTGCCGGTGACGACCCACAACGGCAGGCGGTGGTCCTTGGAGCCCTTGGGCAGGTCCTCCCATCGGCAGATGTAGGTCTCCTGCTGGGTGGGCAGGTTGTGATAGGGCGGGCCCACCCAGGAGTTGTACACGTCCACGCGGCGCTGGCCTCGACGGGACCTGGCTACCACCGAGCGCTGGAAGATGATGGCGGGGAACTTCGAGGTCTTTTCCTCCACCGGCCCGACGCACTGGATGGTCCGCACCGCCTCCACGCCGTCGATGGCGGCGGTGACGGCGTAGTAACGCCTGCCGGCCTTGCGGACGGTGATGACCGCCAGGCCGGTCGCCCGCGGCAGCGGCTCGGCACCATCGACGATGCGGTACCTGGTCATGCGGTAGTTGCGGACGTTGTTGTAGCCCGGCCGGAGGAACGACTTCATCGTCTGGGCGCCCTGGTTGGGGTGCTCGGTGTTGGCCACGGCCTTGAGGTTCCAGCAGGAGATGATCTCCGGCACCTCGGCGACTCGCTGGGCCAGGCCGAGGGTATCGGGCGTGATGGGCCGGTCGGAGCGATAGACGTAGTACACCAACCTGTGCTTCCTCCTGGCCGCGGCCACCACGTTGTGGAGCTTCTCGAAGGTGGGGGCGTCCTCGCCCACGGGGTCTTCGACCTCCTTGAAGGTGATGAACGTCTGGCCGGCCTGATGGAGGGCCTTGACGCCGGTGACGGCCGGGATGTCCGCCCTGGCCCGGCCGGAGTAGGAGACCTCCAGTACGATGTTGTCGGCCCGGACACCAGGGGCCCACTTGACGTACAGGCCGTGGTTGGCCTGGGGCTGGCGGTGCCAGCGCCGCACCAGCTCGGTGGCGTCGAAGCTGCGGTAATACGGGCCGAGCAGCTTCAGGGGCTCGCCCAGTTTGGGCTCGGCGTCGCCGCTGGCCGGCTTGAGCACGGGGCAGAAGAGGATGGTGCCTTTGTACCCGCGGCGCTTGACTGCCGGCCGGAAGACCGCGCGGTAGATCTTCGCCCCGCGCGGGATGGCCGACAGGTCGAAGCGGAGCACGCGGTCGGCGTAGGTGACGCTGTTGCGGTGCTGGCAGGCGGGCGTGTTGCCCCAGGTCTCGGTGGCGTAGTCGCCCGCCGCCGCGGCGGCGACGAGCAGCAGGGTCGAGACGATTGTTCCGATTGAGGCGCGCATTGTCATCTCCCTTGCGGGCGGGTCTGGCCGGCGGGGCCAAACCGCCGGTCCGGCCGGGCGGGCCGTGTTCTCCGACTCTTGGCCGCGGAGGGACCTCGATGCCGCACGTGGAACGAACATTTTTGGGCTATTTGACCTTGTAGATTTTCAGTCGGCTGGGCTCGTAGAAGTTCACTTGCGGGATGGTCACCAGGCCGTACTCGTCGGCGACCACCTGGCCGGACTGTGGTTTTCTGCGGCTCTTGCCCAGGGGGACGTTTTCCCAGCGGAACTTTTCGCCGGGGGCGGGCTTGAAGTTTCTGGTTCGCCGCGGGGTCACGTCGCTGGTGCCGCCGCCGGCGTAGCTGACGCGTCCCTGGCCGTGGATGGTTATCTCGAAGCGGTCGGGCTCATCGACGAAGTCGGCCAGCCAGCGCCGGCCGTCGGCGATGCGCCCGCCGCTGCCGTAGCCATACGCGCCGGTGCGGAACTGCCTGGTGTTCAGGCCCTTGTCGTTGGAGTTGTTCCGCAGGGCCAGGAAGGGGATGTCCAGGGCGAAGTCGAAGGCCGTCTTGGTCCCCACCCTGCCCTCGGGTATGGGCAGGTGCCTTCCGCCGCCCCAATAGAACCGGGCGGTGAAGCCGTGCTTGGTCTGCCAGAGCGTCTTCATGAACTTCACCTGCTGGGGCCAGGGCGCGCTGAGCATGGCCGGGCCCATGGAGATGAAGGCCAGCTCGCGCCTGGGGTCGGCGGCGACGTAGCTGATGAGGTCGAACTCGTCCCAGACGGGCTTGCCGCTCTCGTCGGGAATCTGCCACTGGACCTTGCCCCAGGCGGCCTCGCGCAGCGGGCGAGCCGTGCGCCGGCGGTAATTTTGGACCCTCACCAGCGCGGGAGTGAGCTTGGGGTCCGGGTCGGGCCGGTCGGTCAGCACGTAGGCGAACTTGTCGCCATGCTTGACGCCGTAGTACAGCGCCTCGGTGCCGCCCACGGCCGAGAGCCGCTTATGGTCGCTGCCGAATTCCCTCATGGCCCAGTCGATGAAGGCGAACAGTCGGCGCTTGGTATAGGGCCGGACCACGCCCTGCCGGAACGACTTCAGCGTGCCCAGGGCCTCGTGGTAGCCGTACCACTGCGACCAGATGGGCCGGTCGTGCCCGGAGATGAGGATGGTGTCGGGGCGGTGGCGGACGCCGGGCTTGATGTAGCGGTCGTCCACGAAGGCCACGCGGACGGGCGTGGGCCTGGGCGGGTCCGGCGGGATGTACACGCTCCAGTTGTAGTACTGGTCGGGCAGGTTGCTCAGCGGCGGGGCGGTCCACTGCACGTATTGGATGCGCTTTCCGGGGTAGTCGTAAAAGACGGTCACGTCGGCCGGCGGCTGGCGGACGGGCGCGCCCGGTCCGACCGTTTCGCTCACCGCCGGCGTGCAGTTGCCCGCGCCCATGTCGCGCAGGTTGGCCGTGCCGTTGACGGAGGCGACGACGGCGTAATAGCCCTTGCCGGCCTTGGCGGGGTTGTGCACGTACAGGCCCGTGCCGGCCTCGAGCACCTTGCCGTCCTCGACGGCGAAGCGCTTGATAATCACCTCCGCCATCTCCGGCGAGTTGGGGCTGTAGTGGAGTCCGCGCCGGGCGAGTTTCCGTGCCAGCGGGATATCCTCGATAGCCCGGCGGCGGATCATGGCGATGAGTTCCTCCACGCTCCGGCCGCGGATGTTGTAGCCGCTGAGCGGCTTGAGCCGCGCCAGCAGTTGGGCCTCGGCGATGTTCTCGGCGGTGATGGGCGCGGTGTGCCTGAAGACGAGGTACCGCACGCGCGAGGTCTGGTCCATCTTCTCCAATGCCGACCGGACGTTGCCCCAGGTGGGCTCGGCCCCGGCCAGGGGGTCTGCGATTTCCTTGAAGGTGATGAAGGTCTGGCCGGCCCGGTGGAAGGCCCTGACCGCCCTCACTTGCGGGGGCACCTTGCCGGCCTTGCCTTCGTAGGCGATTTCCAGGTAGGTCTGCCCCGGCAGCCAGCCGGGGAAGGCCTTCACCAGCAGTTGGTGCGGGGCTTCGGGGTCCTTGACCCATCGCCGCACCGTCTCGGTCGTGTCGAAGCTGGCGAACCAGGGCCCCTCGAGCTGCAGCGGTCGGGCCGCGCCTGCCGGACGAATGTCCACGTTCACCAGGACCCGCTCGTCGCGCCCGTCGAGTGGTTCGCGTTGGGCCAGGAGGCTGGCCCGGTACACCTTGGCCCCCCTCGGCAGGGCGCTGAGGTCGATGTCGATCCGCCAGGACTTCGGCGGGTTGCCCTCCTCCAGGGCGCTGACCTTCAACGTGCGGGGGTGGCTGCACCGCTCGTCCGGGCCCCACTGTTCGATGACCACCTCGGCGCGGGCTGACCCGGCCAGCAGCAGGGCCGCCACCGCCGCCGCGATTCGAAAGGAGCTGTGAAGGTGCGGCACCTTGAGCCTCCTTACTGTTTCTCCGGCCTCGGCGTCAGACGCTATGGCACCGGCGCCGCTTTAACAACCGCGGCGGCGCGAGGGTGCGGCAAAAAAGGCCCCGCCCGCCTCCAGGGACCCTCTCGCGGCTGCTACCGGCGGGGCAGGCCATTGCGGCACCCGGCCCCGGGCCGTAGGCTTTGCGGAGGCCGGGCATCCGGGGTGGCCCAGCCCAGAGGTAATGCGACGGCCAGGAAGGCGATGACCATGACAAGACGGCAGATGGCGTGCGCGGTACTGGCAATGGTGCTGGCCGGGGGCTGTGGCGCCCGGGGCGGCCCGGCCGGTCAGGGTGGCGCGGGTCATGCGGTTGGCCCGGACCGGCCCGAGCGGGGCCTGATGCGGGCCGTCTTGGTCGACGCGCTCCCGGCCATCGACGGCGTGGGTCGGGACGGGCTGTGGGCCAAGTGCCCGCCACTGCCGCTGGGCGAGTGCACCACAGAGAAGCCGGGCATCCTCAAGACCACCGCCCGGGTGCTGTTCACGCCCACCCACTTGTGCGTTTCCTACTGCGCCGAGCCGGAGACCGACTCGCTGGTGGCCAAGGCCACCGGCCGGGACGGGCAGGTCTGGGCGGACGACTGCGTGGAAGTCTTCGTCACCGGCGACCTGCGCGTGGGGCTGTATCACTTCGCCGTCAATTCCAAGGGCGTGCTGTACGATGCCGTCACGAGGGGCTCCAAGCGCGACGACACCTCCTACAACAGTTCAGCCCGGGTCAAGGCCAGGGTCCACCCCGGGACCGGCTGGACGGTCACCCTGGCCGTGCCCTTGAAGGAGCTGGGCGCGTACGTGGGCAAGGACCAAACCTGGCTGCTGAACCTCAACCGCACCAAGCCCGGCACCGCGCCGGGTCAGCCGGCGGGAGAGTGGTCCTGGGCCATCATGGGCTCCAACGACTATCACCAGGTCATGGACTACGGGCGTGTCGTCGGCGTGAACATTCCCTCCCGGCCCGACGGGGTGACGCGGACGGCCTCGCCGCCGCCCCCGCCGCCCTCCTATGACAAGCCCACTCAGGCGGGCTCGGTGCTGGTGTACCACCGCTTCGGCGACGTGGAGATACCGGACAAGGGCAAGGGCCCGGCACGGACGTTCGAGGTGCGGATCCGCAACTCCAACGGGCTGAAGCTGGCGTTCCTGGCCCGGCCCGCCGGCGGGGTCAAGCAGGTGCCCCTGAACATGTTCGACCGCCGGGCCAACGACAACACCACCTCCAAGGCCTACCGACGATTCATCGACGAGCGCTGGCTGCCGGTCATCTACTTCTGCGACCGGTTTCGCTACAACGCCGTCATCTCCGGCACCGTTGCCCGCTCGACTGACTACACGAACATTCGCTTCCACGGGGTGCCCACGCCGGGCGGCAAGGGCGTGGTGTATCTGCGCGACTTCGTGGTGTATCGCGGCGAGGACACCACCCCGCCGCCGGCGCCGCAGGGCCTGGAGGCCGCAGCCACCGCCAAGGGCGTGGAGCTGACCTGGAAGCGCGTGGGTGACAATACCGGCATCGCCCTGTACGTCATCAGCCGGGCCGGCGAGGACGGGAGGTTCGTCAAGGTTGGCGAGTCCTTCCTGCCGGGCTATCTCGACAAGCCGCCGGCCGGCGGGAAGTACCGCTACCGCGTGCTGGCCGTCGATTTCCAGGATAACCTCTCGCCGTGGTCCAAGTCGGTCTCCGTCCGGGTCGCCAAGGGCTTTCCCAGCCCGGCGCCCGGTCCGCTCGAATCCGACCGGGCCGGCTATGCCGAGCACGTCCGCCGCATCCACGCCGCCGGGGCCGGCAAGGTCCGCAAGGGCTGGGTGCTGGCCTTTGGCGACTCGCTGACATACGCCACCAACTATCGCACCGCCATAGAGGCCTACCTGGGTCGCTACCGGGTGGAGGCCAGGGGCTATCCCGGCCGGCGGACGAGTTTCGGCAGGAAGCGGATCGACGCCGACCTGGAGGCGGTCAACCCCGAGTTCTGCCTGATACTGCTGGGCACGAACAACTCCAAATCGGACAAGGCCATTGCCGCGGCCATGGAGGACCTGCTGGCCATGGCCCGCAGTTGCGAGCGGCGGGGCACGGTGCCGATCATCGCCACCATCCCGCCGCGCGGCTTCAAGGACCCCGACTCGAAGCCCGAGGCCCGCTACAACGCCGCCCTCGTCAAGACCTGCCGGGCCAACAAGATTCCCATCTGCTACCTGTTCGAGACCTTCCAGGCCTGGGGCGACCGCAGGAAGCTGCTGGCCGGCGACGGCGTGCACTGGGCGGGCGAGGGCTTTCCGCTGACGGGCTACGTCTGGAAGCTGGCCATGGACCAGGTGAACTTCGTGCTGCTGGACAGGCCGTGAAGGCATGGAGGACGGCCAAGGCGGTCATCTACGGCGCGGCTGGCGCCCTGGCCGGCGGTCTGATCACGCTGGTGGTCGTCGTGCTGTGGACGACGGTCTTCTCGGGCCTGCCCAGCGAGCACGTCCTGGAATACCTCCAGCGCGAGGAGGGCCGTAGTGTCTTCCAGGCCATGTTCGTCGGCATCGGCGTGATGGTGGGCCTGGGCGTGGGCCTGCACAGGGCCCTTCGGCCGAAGTAGTCCGGGCCCCGGCGGCCTGGGTTCCCGGACGGGCGGGGGAGCCTATTTGGGGATGCCCCTGAGGAGTTTTTCGCGCTCTTCGATGAGGAGTTTCTTCTCCTGCAGCCACCTCTTGATCTGCTTTTGTATGCGGTTGGCCTCGGGCTTGTTTCGCTGTCTCAGGTCCTCCAGCCGGCGGTCGCGCCTGCGCTTGGCCTCCCGGCGCAGGCGGTCGGCGTAGTCGGGGTTCTTCTCGCGGTGGCGCTCGGCCTCCCGCAGGTCGGCGCGGTAGTCGGACCTGATGTCGGCCACGGCCCGGTCGAAACGGCGGATGAACTCGGCCTTGCGGCGCTCGGCGTCCTTGCCCTTGGCGTTGATGTCCCTCAGCCGGCGCTTGAGCTCCTCCAGGCGGGGGGCGATGGATGCCATGTAGGCGTCGCGGCGCTCCTTTCGCCGGGCCTGTTCCAACTTGCGGCGATACTCCCGGGCCCTGCGGGTCATCAGGTACCAGCCCCCGCCGCGGACGACGTGCCAACCCTTCAGGCCCATGTCCTCATGCAGCGTGGCCACATCGTCGCCAATGCCCTTGGCCAGCGCGGCGTCCACCGCGTCGCGCCCGCCCAGCAGCAACAGCTCGCCCTTGGTGCAGATCACCCGCCCGCCCCGGCCCTTGAATGCGCCCGGCTTGCCGTCCTGCACCCGGATGCACATCTCCACCTTCGGGTCCACCATGGCCTGCGCCACCAGCTCTGGATGACCGGCTTGCCGGGCGACCTCCGGCAGCCGGCGGCGGACCTCCTGCTGCTCCGCGCTGGTCAGCGGGACGATCTGGCCCTGCTCGTCAGGCCCGGGGCCGGCGGCCCGGCCGATCTGACCGGCGGGGGTGATGTAAATCTCCGGGCAGGCCATCGCCAGCACCGCCGCCGTGGACAGCGCCCGCCGCACCAGGGCCACGATGCGCAGCTCCTTCCGGGCGGCCTCCAGCACGTCCAGGACCCGGACCATCTCCTGCACCGACCCGCCGGGTGAGTCGAAGTACAGCACCACGTAGTCGGGCTTCTTGGCCCGGACCTCCTTGAGCGCCTCGGCGAGGAACTCAGCCCGGACGTCGATGCCTATCTGGCCCTTGATGGGCAGCGGGTAATAGCCCGGGCCGACGGGCTCACCGGCAGGCTGGGCCGGCTGGCTCCGGGCCCTCGGCCCCTGGCCGTGGACTATCGACTTTACCTGCACTCGCGGGATGGGAATGGTGAACTTGGCCTGGCCCTTGTGCACCTCCATGATGATCCAACTGGTCTTTTCCTCGAGGATCTTCCCTTCGTAAACGGTGCCGTCGGTCTTGACGACCGTATCGGCCGGGGCGGCGGCCAGCACCGCCGCCACGCACCAGCCGGCCAGTAGTATGGGAAGCCTTGGGACAGTCCGCATCATCGCTCTCCCGTCGTGCCCTGACGCGCGGGCGAAACCACACCTCCCGGACGAATTGCCGGGCCTTGTCTTACCGGCCCACCCCAGCGGGCGAATCGTACCGCCCAAGACCGCTGCGGTCCAGCCCCCGTCGCTGCTGCGGCTGCCGGCGGCGACGGCGCCGGGCGGCTACTGGCTGGTGGCGTCGTTCTTCCTGCTGGGGCTTTGCGGTGCCGGCCAGACCGCCGCCGCAGCGCCGTTCATGATGCGGGTATTCCCCCGGGGCAAGCGCGTGGGTTACATCACGCTTTCGAACCTGGCCCTGGGCCCGCTGCGGTTCGTGGTGCCCCTGATTGCCGGGCTGGTCAGCCAGGTGTTCGGCTACGGCGTGCTGTTCGCCGCCGCCGGGGTCTTCCCCCTGCTCGCCCTGCTGCCGTTGTGGCTCATTCGCCTGGGTCCCGAGCCGCCCGCGGACGATGTGCCGCCGGGCCCTGCCGATGGGCGCACCTGGCCCGCATACCTGCCGGTACCTGTCGGGATGTCGCCTTGACCGGCTAGCGCTTCAGGACCTTCCGGTAGATCTCGTACCAGGCCTTGAGCGTCAGGTAGTTCCGCAGGTCGTAGCCGCTGTGGGCCAGGCCGTCGGCCGTCCAGTTGCGCCTGTATTCCTTGGGGTAGGACGGGTGCAGGCCGTCGGGCACGAGGATGGTGCGCCACTGTTTGGGCTGGCGCTTGATGATCTCGCTGTAGAGGTCGATCAGCGGAACCTTCTTGTGCCTGGCGACGGCGATGGCGGCCTGGCGGTGGTCCAGCACGCTGCGCAGGCCGTTGAGGCTCTGCTTCTGTGCCCGGTGCGGCGGCAGGGTGGTGATGATGGGAATGGTGCCGTCGGCCAGCATGCGGTCGATGACGACGGCGTACATCTCCGTGTAGGCGGGGCAGCTCAGGCCCTGGCTGACGTCGTTGGTGCCGAAGAGGATGGCCGCCACTTCCGGGTTCATCTTCTTCTGCCAGGCGTCGATGTTGGCGAAGGCCCAGGCGATGGTCATGTTGCCGGTGTTGCCCCACTGCGGGCCCTTCCACTGCCGCCAGCAGGGTCGGTGTATGTACTTCCGGGCTGCATCCAGCGCTTCTTGCATCTCGGGGCTGATGCCCTTGAAGGTGCCGAAGGACATCGGCGTCCAGAAGGCCATGGTGATGGTGATGCTGTCACCGTATTGGCCGAAGGTGCCCCTGGTGCCCTTCCAGCGGGCGTGGACCTTGCGCATGGGCTCGACCCAGTAGTCGCCCGCGGGCAGCATCGGTTCGGGCTTGAAGGGTCCCTCGGCTCGGGCTGTGGGGGTGCCGACGAGTTCCACCTCCAGGTAGGGCCGGCGGCCGGGCTCGATCCAGTCATCCGAGAACAACACCACGCTGCCGCCCATGAGCGGCCTGCACCAGACCGGTCAGGTCCCACTCGAGCCAGGTCTCCGGGAGCCTGTCCTTCTCGGCGAGGGTCTTGTTCCACTGCTGGCCCACGTGGCAGACGGCCACCGGCTCCGGGGCGGTCGCGCTGGCCAGCGTGCCGCCCTGCCACGCCTTGCCCGCCGCGGCGTGGTTGAAGTCGAATGCGTGCTCCGACCAGCCTGGGGCCTCGCCTTCACCGAGGATGCGGAACAGGCCGAAGCTGTAGCCGCAGAGCGACTTGGCGCGCTGCCGGCACCTGGCCAGCATTCGCCGCCGCCGGCGCGGGTCGGGCCTTTCCGGGCCTTGGGGCAGGGCCTCCGGCGGGATGCGCATGTTGCCTAAGTCCACAAAGGCCCGCAGCACCGCCCGGCGGACGGCGGCGGTCTTGGGTATGGCCGAGAGGTCGAAGTAGAACAGGGCGTGGTTGAAATCGCCTGCGGTGCCGCCTGCCCGCAGTCGTGGCGTCCAGCCCCAGTTGCCCGGATAGCGCGGGTCCTGCTTGGCGTAGCCGCAGCGATGGCCGGTGCGGTAGTGGCAGTTGGAGTTCCGGGGGGCAGTTCGAGCCTTACGCCCTCCTCGGCGGGTTGGCCGGCCTTGTAGTGCTCCACCAGCAGCGCCGGCCTGTAGGCCGGGATGGGCCATTCCGAGGAGGTAATCCGCCACCAGCCCCGGGGCGCCCTGGCCGAAGTCGCTTTCGTCCAGGTCCCCGCCGAACTTGCTCCAGTTGTTCTCGTTGCTCTTCTTGGCGTCCTTGTACTTGTATTCGTACCAGGTGGCGGTGACATCCCACGGCCGCTTGAGCGTGCGGACCTCGATGGCGAAGCCCTGGGGCGGAATGGAGGCGAAGTACAGCCTGAGCAGGGCGCGCTCCACGCGGTGGGTCTTGTCGATTGCGGAGATGTCGAATCGCATCAGTGCCGCCGGGCGCAGGGTGGGCGAGGTAGGCCGGCGCGAAGGCCGGTCGTGCGCCCAGCCATAGCCGACTATGTAGGTGTCCACGCAGCCGCGGTACTCGGCGCTCGGCGCAAGGCCCTGCTGAAAGACCGTCACCTCCGCCCGCGCCGCCAGCGTCAAGCTGACCACCACGGCCGCCGCCCACAACGGGCCCACCACCGCGGTTCCCAGTTTGCCTTTGCCGCTTCCTGCCATCTCGGTACCCTTTCGCGCCACCTGCTCAGAGAGATCTGGACCATTGCTGCCCTTTGCCTAGTAAACGTCCCTGAGCTGAAATAGTGGCGGAGCAGTCCCCGGCGGATATCTGGCGGATTGCTGCGCGGCTCGGCCCGTGCATGGCCGCCGGCACCTCCGCCGGGGCGGGTGGGGCCTGGATGCATCTACCCTTTGCACTGTGGAGGTTCTGGAAACATCTTGCGTCGGCTGCTTTGTGCGCAATCCGGGCGTGATAGAGGTAGGCCCTTATATTTTAAGCTCTTGTGGGAGATTTTCTGTCGATGTTAGGGGTCTATTTGGTACAAATTTACCTTGCTAATTTAAAGGCTGCCTTTAAAATAGCAAGGATGATAGAGAGGCGGGACAAGGCACGGTTGGAGTCGCTGCTGGGTAGCTTTCCCGTGGTGGGGTTGGTGGGGGCCCGGCAGGTGGGCAAGACCACGCTGGCCAGAATGTTGGCCGAGGAGCGACCGGGTCGGGTTATCTACCTGGATTTGGAGAGACCCTCGGACTTGGCCAGGCTCGCGGAGCCTGAGCTTTATCTCCGCCAGCACGAGGAGCGCTTGGTCATCCTGGACGAGATCCAGCGTCGCCCGGATCTATTCCCCGTGCTCCGGCCTTTGGTGGACGCGAGGCGCCGAAGCGGTCGGTTCCTCTTGTTGGGATCGGCCTCGCCGGAACTACTGCGGCGGTCCTCGGAGTCTCTGGCGGGCAGGATCGCCTATCACGAACTGGGCCCGTTTTGCTTGGCCGAGGTAGGCTGCGAAGGGAATACCGCCGACCGGCTGTGGTGCCGGGGCGGGTTCCCCGTCAGCTTCTTGGCCGGCTCTGATGAGCGATCATTTCGATGGCGGGAGGCATTCGTTCAGACCCACCTGGAGCGGGACATTCCGGGCTTTGGCATCCACGTGGCCCCGACGGTGCTGCGGCGCTTCTGGCAGATGATCGCCCATTGCCACGGGCAGCTTTGGAATGCCAGCAAGGTTGCCAGCAGCCTGGGAGCGACCGTCCCGAGCATTCAGCGTTATCTCGACATCCTCGAATACACCTTCATGGTCCGTCGGCTCTCGCCCTTCCACGCCAACGTGAAGAAGCGCTTAGTCAAAGCGCCGAAGGTTTACCTGAGGGACAGCGGCCTGCTACACGTGCTGCTGGGCATCCGACACTTGGAGGACTTGATTGGCCACCCCTCGGCGGGGCCCTCCTGGGAGGGCTGGGCCATGGAGCAGTTGCTCGCGCTATTGCCGGACTCGTGGCAAAGCTTCTTTTACAGGACGCGGGCTGGGGCGGAGATCGACCTTGTTCTGCTAGCACCGGCTGTGAGACGGCCCATCGCCGTCGAGTTCAAGTGGTCTGCGGCTCCCAGGCCGTCAAAGGGTTTTTGGCTGGGTATTCAGGACATCCAGGCCGAGCAGGGCTTTGTGGTGTACCCTGGCGAGGAGGTGTATCCCCTCAAGGAGAACGTTACCGCCCTGCCCATCTGCGCAGTGGAACGGGTCGTGCAGACATGAGGGGGCTTCGGAGCTCTGCTTTGATGGTCGCTGCGGGTCGTTCTCAATGCTAGTCACTGGCTGGCCCGGTTCATCTTGAAGGCCAGGGCGCCGGTGGGGCAGGCGCGGACGCACTCGGCGGCGACCTTCTGTAGGGCCTGGTCCAGTTCCCGGCCAAAAGGCACGGCCACGCGGACGTCGAAGCCCCGGCCGACGAAGGTCAGCCCCAGGGCCTCGCCGGCCCGGGCTGTGATCTGCACGCACAGGCCGCAGTCGATGCACTTGCCCGGTTCGTAGATGACCTGGCCCCGGCCGGCGTGCAGTTCCAGGCGGCGGCGCTGGTCGCCATGGCGCTTGGGGTTGGCGGCGTAGAGGGCGGCGTAGCGGCGCAGCTTGCAGCTTTCGGCCTTGCGGCAGTCGCAATGCAGGCAGCGGGCGGCCTCGGAGTGGGCCTGGGCATCGCTGAGGCCGGGGGCATCCTCGCCGGCCAGGGTTCGCCCGGCAGGGCTGGCGCGGGGTTCGGGACTGGCCAGGGCCACCAGCCGGCGAAGTTCTTCTTCGTCCAATCGACCCATGCGGGTGGTGAAGGGCCTGCCGGTGCCGGTGAGGGGCCGGCCCGTGAGATACTGGTCGATGGCGACCGCGGCCCCGTGGCCGTGGGCGACCGAGCGCACGGCCGACTTCCGCCGGCCGATTGCGTCCCCGCCGGCAAAGACGCCTTGGACTTCCGTCTGGAAGGTGGCGGGGTCGGCCCGCAGGCGCCCGGCCGGTGCGCTCAGGCCCAATTGTTCGGCGTCATCTGCCCTCAGCTCGCCGACCGCCACGAACACGGCATCGAAGTCCGTCCGCAACTCCTCCAGCGAGACGTGCTCGCCCACGAGCGTGCGCATGCGGAACTCGGCCCCCAGTTGGCGGATGATGTCGATCTCCGCCTCCAGGACCTTTCGCGGCAGCCGGCGGGGTTCGACGCCATAGCGCAGCATCCC
>MVCS01000152.1 GCA_002049885.1 Planctomycetales bacterium 4484_123
TGGTCTTCACCGAGCCGGACAAGGCCCGCGAGGTCCTGAAGCGCCACAGCATCGCCTTCACGGAAGCCGACGTACTGGCAATCGTGCTGGAAGACGCGAGCACGCTTCGCCGTGCCTGCAATGCCCTGGTGGCGGCCGAGCTCAACATCGAGTTCGCCTACCCGTTGTTCATCCAGCGCAACGGCAGAGCAGTCCTCGCCCTGCACGTCGAGGACCACGTCACGGCCTTCGAGGTGCTCAATGAACACGGCTTCCGGCTGCTGGACCACGAAGACGTCGAATAAGCCCACTGGCTGAGCCCCGCGCACCGTCGAGCCGACAGGCTGACCTATCGCCCCTCGGGGCCCTGTTGAGGTCCCTTGCTTTCTTCGGGCGGGGCCTGCTCCTCGGGCGCCAGTCGGCTGAGCGCGTCGGCGGCGTCGCCGAGTTCGTCGCCGCCCTGTCCGCCAGGGTCGGCCTGCTGCTCCGGCGGCTCCGGGGCAGGGCCCGCCGCGGCCCCATTCGTCCCCAGGCTGCTGAGGGCATCGGCGACCTCGGAGGCCTCAGCCGCCACCTGCCCTCCCGACGGCCTCGTGGGCCTCGGACTGACCCGACCGGCCTGGCCCGGCTGGCCCTGCTCGGCGAAAAGCCCAGGCACGTCGCGGGCGCGGAGGGTCACGTCCTTGGGAGCGTAGTAGATCCTGGTCTTGGGCTTGACCACACCCGCGGCGGCCCTGGCCTTCAACTCGTCATAGGTCAGCGCCACCGCTGCCACGCCGCCGACCAGGACGTACCAGTGACGCGGATTCTCCACCACCACCCGCTTGGGCTGGCCCGCACCCAGGTCTGAGAGCACCTCTTCCGGGGATGCGGCCTCGGCCGGCACCTCAGGCTCAACGGGCGGCTCATCGGCGACCTCCAACCCCTCGGTCAGCTCGATGGCCTGGTCATCGGAAAGCGGCTCGGGCAGCTCCTCCTCCAGCACCAGTTCCTCAGCCGGCTCGCCCTGAGCTCGTCCATCCTCGCGGACCACCTCGGCCTCGGGCAATCGGCAGACGAAGATGCCAAAGCACTGCGGGCAGCGTATCTTCTTGCCGACGCTGCCGGAGGGAGCCTCCATGTCCAGCCCGCAATGCTCGCAGCGAACGTGCATGTCCGTCCACCTCGCCCGGAGACCCCCCCCCGCAATCATTCATTTAACCGCGCCCGCCGCCGGGCTGTCAATGCCTGCCGGGCGGCCGCCGGCCTGCTGGCGGCCTCCTTGCCCGCGCATGGCAAGCCTACTATAGTCTTGCCCTATGCCCAGGACGTTCGACATCGCTGTGCTGGGTGCATCAGCGGCGGGATACGTCTCGGCCCTGGCGCTGGCGGCCAAGGGGCGCGATGTCATCATCCTGGACGTCCCCGGCTCGGCCACGGAGTCGCCGCTGGCGGACTGGATGCCGGCGGACACCTTCGGCCTCTGCCGGCCCCTGCGCGCGGTCCGCACGGCGGGCACGGACGGGGCCTTCCGGGCCGTCTGCTTCTATTCCTCCGACCTGGGCCGGCAGGCCGCCTACCGGCAGCGCTCCATCGCCGGGTACGTCCTCCGCTCCACAGCGCTGCTCAAGGCCCTGGACAGGGCGGCCGGGGCGGCCGGCGTCAGTCGCCTGCGTCCCAGGCAGGCCGTCGAGGTGCACCTGGAAGAGCACGCCGTGGCGCTCTCTGCCGGCACGCGCACGGTGCGGGCGGCACTGCTGCTGATCGCCCGCGACCGGCCGGCCGAGGTGGTCGCCCGGCTCCAACTGCCCGTCCGGGCCGTCCCCACCGCCGCCCTGACCGTCTTCGGGCTGGACGCCCCCATCGGCCGGGGCAAATGTCGCGGGGCGCTTGGCGGGGCCCTTCACGTCGTCGCCCTGAGCGAGGGCGAGCGGTTCGGGATGTTCTTCACCGCCGGGCCGATGCTGCACGTGCGCATCGTGGCCAGGGCCTACACCGCCTCGGGCGAGCACGCTGGCCCCGCGCCGCCCGTCCAGCCCGACGAGCTCGCGGAGCTCATCGGCAGACTCCAGAAGGCCGATATGCTTCCCCCGAGGCTCGAACTGAACAAGGCCGCCGCCGCCCTTTGGCGCCCGCCCGGTGGGGTGGCCCTGGAGCTGGAAACTCACCTGGCCAAGCGCACCTTGCTGGTGGGCACGGCCGGGGGATTCGCCTCGGCCCTGGCCGGGCAAACCCTGGACCCGTCCATCCGCAGCGCCCTGGTGGCCGCGGACGTGGCCGAGCGAGCGCTGCGCTCCGACCGGCCGCAGGAGGTCCTGGCCGAGTACAAGACCCAGTGGCGTGACCTTCTGGCGGACCGCATCCGGCCCACCGGGGCCTCTCTGCAAATGCTCATGCCCATGGTCCTGGCCAACAAGGCCATGGCCCAGCGTTTCGCCCGCGCGCTGCTGTACGGGGAAAACCTCTGAACGAAGGCCAGCCCCGCCGCCCCCGGGACCCACCTGGCCGAGGCCTCAGCCCAGCAGCGTCTCGATGTGGGTGGCGACGGCCCGAGCCAGCCCGCTGGTGTCGTAGCCGCCCTCCAGCATGGAGACGATGCGCCCCCCAGCCGAGGCTTCGGCGATATCCATCACCGCCCGCGTCAGTCGGGCGAAGCCATCGTCGGTGACGTCCATCCGCCCCAGCGGCTCGCCCCGCCGGCAGTCGAAACCTGCCGAGATCAGCACCAGCTCCGGGGCGAAGGACTCGGCGGCCGGGGCGAGCAGGTCGGTCACGGCCGCCATGAACTCCTCGTCACCCGAACCCGGCGGCAGGGGACAATTCAGGTTGGTCCCCTCGCCCCGGCCCGAGCCCCGCTCGGCCGGGTGGCCCTGACCGGTCAGCGGCATCGGGTACATGCCCACCTGGTGGATGGAGAAATAAAACACCGAGGGGTCCTCATAGAACACCTCCTGGGTGCCGTTGCCGTGGTGCAGGTCCCAATCGACGACGAGCACGCGCCCCACGCCCCGGACACGCTGAGCATGGCGGGCGGCGATGGCGACGTTGTTGAAGATGCAAAAGCCCATCCCGCCGCCCGGGCGGGCATGGTGACCCGGCGGGCGGACGGCGCAGAAGGCCGATCGCGCCCGGCCCTCGCAGACCGCATCCACCGCCGTCATCCCCGCCCCGGCAGCCAACAGGGCCGCCTCGTAGGACCCCGCCGAGATGTTCGTGTCGCCGGTGGAGAGCATCGCCCGGCCCATGGCCACCTCACGCCGCACCAGCTCCACGTAGGCCGGCTCGTGGACCATCAGGATGTCCTGCTCGTCGGCCCGTACCGGGTCCAGCCACAGCAGCCTCTCGCGCAGGCCCCGGGCGTCGAGGGCCTCCCAGATCGCCGCCAGCCGCATGGGCGATTCGGGGTGGCCCCAGCCGGTGTGATGCTCCAGGTAGAGCGGAGACGATATGAAGGCGACCTCGCTTGCCAATCTCGGAACCTCACGGAAAGCGCCGCGGCCAGGGGGCCGTCCGGTCTGTGCCATGGCCCGAAAAGACCCGCGGCCCTAGCTGAACAGCGCCTCTACAAAGCTCTCCGGGTCGAAGGGCTCCACATCGGTGGGCTTCTCGCCGATGCCCACGAACTTGACCGGCAGGCTCAGCTCGTTGCGGATGGCCACCACGATGCCGCCCTTGGCCGTGCCGTCCAGCTTGGCCAGGAAGATGCCGGTCACGTCGATGGCCTCCATGAAGACCCGCGCCTGGCTGATGGCGTTCTGGCCGGTGGTGGCGTCCAGCACCAGCAGCACCTCGTGCGGCGCACCGGGTATCTTGCGAGCCACGACGTTGCGGATCTTGGTCAGCTCCCGCATGAGGTTGTCCTGGGTGTGAAGCCTGCCGGCGGTATCCACCAGCAGCACGTCGGCGCCGCGGGCGACGGCGGCCTCGCAGGCGTCATAGGCAACGGCGGCCGGGTCCGCCCCGCTGCTGCCGCGGACGATGTCCACGCCGATGCGTTCCGCCCAGATGTTCAGTTGCTCCACGGCCGCGGCCCGGAACGTGTCCGCCGCCGCCAGGCACACCTTCTTGCCCTGCTGCTTGAAGGCGTGACCCAGCTTGGCCACGGAGGTGGTCTTGCCGCTGCCGTTGATGCCGGCCACCAGGATGACCGTCGGCGGGGTCTCGGCGAAATGGATGCTGCGGTCGGCCTCGGGCCAGTACTTCTTCATCTCGGCCTTGAGGAACTCCAGCACCTCCTCGCCGCGCTCGATGCGACCTGCTTCCCATGCGGCCTGGAGGTCCTGGCGGATGCGGGTTGCGGCAGCCACGCCGATGTCCGCCGCAATCAGCCGCTCCTCCAGCTCATCCAACAGCTCGGAGTCTATCCTCCGTCCTACCAGCATCCGGCGCAGAGAGCCCACCAGCCGGTCCCGCGTCCAGGAACCTGTAGCCGGGATCCTCGACCGTCAACTCACCTCTCGCCACGAGTGTCTAGTGGCTTGGCCTCGATCGCCTCTCTGTCCAGGCAGGTATGCGATATGGCCGTTCAATAGTTGAAGAACCTCCCTGGCCGCGCTCCTGGCTTGCTCATATTCAGGCTCGGTAACATAACCCAAATCGCAACACGCGTTCAACGCGTCAATCAGTTCCATCAACGCCCCCCGGGACTGTCGGCGATACTGGACGCTTTCGCGCCGATGGTGTCGTCCGTATCCCTCGGCAATATTGGCGGCCAAAGACACAGCCGCCCTGCGCATCTGCCGACCAAGCACAAACTGCTCCTCACGGGGTAAGCTTCCGACCAACCGACAAATGCGCTGTCGAAACTACTTTGCCGCTCGATAGACCTCAAGATCCTCGAAGCCGAAAGGACTCGCTCCAGCCCCGTAGCGATTGCAGTCGCCGTGCTCCCCGCACCGACCCAAATGCGGCCCCTTCCAATAGAAGATTCTTGATGCTTCCTTTACCAACCCACCAACCACTTGCTCCAAACCACTGGCTACTGGCTGTCGACTACTGGCTCCTCCGCATCCCTTGCATCTCTGCTATCTCTGCCATGCCGCTGGTTGTCGAGTTCGTCCAGTCGGCGCGAGGCGGCGTCCAGGACGCCGTTGATGAACCGGCCGGACTCGGCCGTGGAAAACTCCTTCGCCAGGCGCACGGCCTCGGAGATGACGACCTTCCTGGGCGCCCGGCCGGCCATCAGCTCCCAGACGGCCAGGCGCAGAACGTTGCGGTCCACCAGGGCCATGCGGGCCACGTCCCAATGTTCGCTCTGCCCGCCCAGCAGGACGTCAGCCTGGTCGCGCACGGCGAAGGCCGACAGCAACATCCCCTCGGCCTCGGCAACGGTCTGGGGGTCCTCCCGGCTATCCCTGATGAACTCGAGCACCAGCTCCAGTGCCTCGGGTCCCTGGACGTCCAGGCAGCACAGCCCCTGCAAGGCCAGCCGCCTGGCCCGATGATGCTTGGCGGCGGGCGTCACGAGCCTGCGCCGGCCCCCGGAAGCTGCGAGAAGAGGTTGGCCATCTCGATGGCGGCCACCGCCGCGTCGGCGCCCTTGTTGCCGCTCTTGGCCCCGGCGCGCTCGATGGCCTGTTCGATGCTGTCGCAGGTCAGCACGCCGAAGACGCACGGCACGCCGGTCTTCAGCGCCACCTGGGCGATGCCCTTGGCCGCCTCCGAGGCGATGTACTGATGATGGTCCGTGCCCCCGCGAATGACCGCGCCCAGGCACACCACGGCCGCGTACCTGCCCGAACCCGCCAGCCGCTGGGCGATCAGAGGAATCTCGAAACTGCCCGGCGACCAGACAACCTCCACGTTGTCCTCCGCCACGCCGTGCCGGGAAAACGCATCCAACGCCCCGCCCAACAGCCTCGACGTGACGAACTCGTTGAACCGGCTTACGACCACCGCGAAGCGTGCCTCGGCCGGCGCAACAAGCTTGCCTTCATATGCCTTTGCGGCCATCTTCCGCGCTCCTCATCACCTCCCGCCAGAGACACACTATACCCGCCGCGACTCAAGCCCGCAACCGCGCCACACGCGCCCGGCCGCCCCGTCCGCAGTGCCTCAACAGCACGCGCACCGGCACGCCGGACGGGGACCGACGTAGCCGGTAGCCCGTGGCCGGTAACCAGGGACACCCACCAAAGCCGCGGTTCACAGTCCGCGGTTCGCAATTCCATCCCGCACCTACTGTCCGAGCCTCTCGCGCAGGAGTTTCTGGACCTCGGCCGGCACGGCCGCTCCGCCCGACAGCCGCATCACCTGCCCCATCAAGAAGCCGAAGGCCTTCTTCTGCTTCTTCCCCCCGGCCTTGACGTCGGCCACGGCCTGGGGATTCTCGGCGATGGCCCGGTCCACCCAGGCGGCGATCTGACCGGCGTCAGAGACGGCCAGCAGGCCCTCGGCCTCGGCGATGGCCTCCGGCTCGCCGCCCTCGGCGGCCATCTTCTCGAAAATCCGCTCCGCGGCGGTGGCGTTGACCTTGCCCTCGGCGAGCATCCGGGCCAGGCCGGCCAACTGCTCCGCGGAGACCCCCACCTCCGCGATGGCACAGCCGCGCTCGTTGGCAATGGCCGCTCCACGGCCCAGCAGCAGGTTCACCACCCTCTTGGGCTCCGCCCCGGCGCCGACGGCCTCATCCAGCAGGTCGCCCGTGGCCGGGTCCTGCGTGAGGGCATCGGCCTCCTTCTCGGTGAGCCCGTAATCGGACAGGTACCGCCGCTTCCGCGGCAACGGCAACTCGCCGATCTCGGCACGGACTCGCTGCCGCCAGGTATCGTCCACCACCACCGGCACCAGGTCCGGCTCGGGGAAGTAGCGATAATCGTGCGCCTCCTCCTTGCCGCGCTGAAACTCGCAGGCGTTCAGGTCCTCCCGCCAGCCCCAGTTCTGCTTGCCCACCTCAGCCAGCGACCAGGCCCGTCCGCGCTCGGCCAGCTGGGTGCGATGATAGTCAATCACCCACTGGCAGGTCCGCTCCAGGGCGCGGAAACTGTTGAGGTTCTTGACCTCGAAGATGGGCGTGAAGAAGCCGGCTGACTCGTCGAAACCGTCCACCGGCTGAAGCACACCGTCAGGCGAAACCTGCGGGGCGGGCACCTGGCCCACCCACAGGGAGATGTTCGGCTCAAAACGCATCTGGCCCATCTGCATGTTGGCCCCGGAAACCCCCAGCCACCGCACCAGCCGCTGCATCCAGCGGGCAAAGGCCATCACCTCCTCCACGCTGTTCATGTGCGGCTCGGAGACGATCTCCAACAACGGCACGCCCGCCCGGTTCAGGTCCACCCCCGTATGGCCCGGCA
>MVCS01000153.1 GCA_002049885.1 Planctomycetales bacterium 4484_123
AACAACGACTTGCCAGCCCTCCAGGCCGTGGTGCGGCAGTTGGGCAGCCTGCTGCCGACGCCGCCCTCGCCCGATGGGGTCACCTTCGACCCGCGCAGGACCATCGGCTACTGACACAAGGGATCGCCATGAGACTGCCTGGCACGGCGTTGGGGGGAGGTCTTGGGGAGGGCTGGCCGGAGCCCCGCCCCGACGCGGCGGGCGAGGAGACGGCGGACCTGGACGGCCGCCAGGCTCTGGCCCTGGCCGCCGACCTGGCCAGGGCTGGCCGATACGACCAGGCCGAGCAGGTCCTGCTGCAGGCGCGGGGCGAGCCGGTCCTCCGGCCGGTGGCGTTGGACCTCCAGGCCCGAATCTACGCCCAGCAGGGCCGCTATTGCGAGGCCGAGGCGTGCTGGCTTGAGGCCGTCAGGCTCTCCCCGGGCAATCCGAGATACCGCCAAGGGCTGGACGCCATCGCCAATGAGCGACGGGCCTCCGGCTGGGATCGGGTTTTCGTCCCGGCCCTTGCCGCGGCCGCGACTACAGTCATGCTGCTGGCCGCCTTCTACTTTGGGATGGAGGTCGGCAGGCGCAGGCCCCTGGTCGCCCCGCAGCCCGCCGTGGCGACAGACAAGGGAGTATCGAAAGGTATTGAGGCCTTGGCCAAGCGATTGGACGCGTTGGAGGCGGCTGTGACTGCCGGACTGGCCCCGCGGGCTGCCCCTCGCGCGCGTCCGGAAGGAGCGCCCGAGGCGGCGGCGCCGGGGCCCTTCGCCGCCAGTTCGCAGCCCGGTACCGCCTCGGCGCCCGCCGATTGAGATCTCGTCCGCTGTCAACGAGGCCGCCAAGGCGACAGCCAGGAGTGTCTCGGCGACATCGAGGCTCAGCCAAGAGAATCCACAGTGGCCCGCAAGCATTTGGGAGGGCAGTGACACGAAAGACATAGACCCCATCATCGTGAAGCTGGACCAGATGATCAGCATCTCACGGCTCAACGAGTTGGCGGTCATCATGAACGTGGACCGCTCAGACCGTGTCGGGATGATGTTGGCCACGCTTCAGCGGTTGCCGGCAGGGGCGTACCTGCTGGGCACGGGGCCCTCGACCGTGGGCATCATCCCCCTGACGGTGGATGAAGTCGTTCTCGGACGGGCGGCCACGCCACTGGAAGAGCCTAGTGCCACGGTAATTGACTACGCAGTGGCCGATACGCTGTATTTCTGCCCCCGGGAGGTCTCCAGGGTACATGCCAAGGTCGTCACGCGGGGCACGGGGCCGGAGGCCGAGCACCGCGTCATCGACCTGAACAGCACCCGCGGGACCTTCGTCAATGGTCAGCAGATATCCCCCGGCGAGCCCGGCGCTCCACTGTCTCCCGGCGACGTGCTGTCGCTGGGGCCCTCCCAGGTCAGCACCTATTTGTTCTACGTGGCTGGTTCCGAGGCGTGATTCTCCCCGCCCCGACCGTGCCTGACCGGACCTTCGATCGCCACTGTGCCGGTTGCCGCCGGGTCCCCCAGGAGGACCTCGACCCCTGGACAGGCTGGTTATCGGCGTCTGGCAGGGCGTGTGCGTGGACGGCGACTTGGCCGCCAACGTTGCCCGCACCAAAGGGGTCATCGACGAGGCCGCCCGCGCCGGATGTGACTTCCTCTGCCTGCCCGAGCAGTATCTCAGCGGGTACGGCAAGCCGGAATACGCCAAGGCCGCCGCCGTGATCCTTGACGATCCGCACCTGCTCGAGCTGGCTGGCTATGCCGCCGAGAAGGGCGTGGTCACGCTGGCGGGCATCGTCGAGAGGCGGGGCGATGGTTATGCCGACACCCAGGTGGTGCTCGACGGTGGCCAGGTGGCCGGGCACTACACCAAGACCATGCTCGTCAGCGGCGACCGGGCCATCATGGACGACTGCGACGACGAGCTGCCCGTGTTCGAGGCCCGTGGTGTGCGCTTCGGCATCATGATCTGCCAGGATTCATCCTTCCCGGAGATCGCCGCCACGCTGGCCTGGAAAGGGGCGAAGACAGTCTTCAGCCCGCACTACGACTCCATCCGCCGCGACGAGATGGACGCCCACCGCATCCTGGTGCGGAACAATCACATCGGCATCGCAGCCCACTACGGCCTGGTCGTGGCCCGGGCCAACGTGGTGGGCTACTTGGCGGAGGGGAACCGTTTCGGCTATGGAGACAGCGCCGTCTTCGGGCCCGGCGGCAGGCGTGTTCGTGTGCAGCAGGGCTGCGCGCCCAATGGGTCTCTAGCGCTCGGCGAGGGCGGACTTGCAGATTAGGGCACCCGCGGTCACGAGCACACAGCCGACGATGAGGCCGCCGCCGGGGACGACGCGGAGGTACGTGGCGGCGACGGCCGTGGCGGCGATGGGCAGAAAGTAGCTCAGCAGGCCCAGCAGCAGGTGGTTGCCCCCGCGCATGCCGTACTCCCACAGGGCGTAGGCCAGGGCCGATTGGGCCACTGCGATGAAGCACAGTTCCGCCGCGGATCGGGCCGACCAAGTAGTGGTCTCGGTATGCAGCAGCCGCATCAGGCCCAGCGTGGCGGCGGCGCCCAGCAGGAAGAGGGGCACGGCACCCATTTCCGGCTGGCCGCAGCGGCGGACAAGGTTGCAGTACAGCCCCCACAGTAGCGCCCCGGCCACGGCCAGGGCCAGCGGCCCGATGGCCGAGGGGCCGGCCTGGCGGAGCTGACCCCACTGGAATTGCGGGTGGTCCAGCACCGCGGCCGAGATGCCGGCCACGGCCACCAGGCATCCGAGGGCCATCCACCAGCGTGCCCGTCGATGGAGGATGGGCACGGCCAGCACCACCGTCAACACCGGCCAGAGGTAGTTGGCCAGGCCGGCGAGAAGGGCGATGGAGTCGTTGGCGGCCCAACCCAGGGCACCGTATATACACACCTCGTAGCCCACGAACAGCCCGCCGCAGACCAGCAGGTACTTGCGTGGCAGGGCGAGCATGGCCTTCGGCGGCCGGCCTCGGGCCCAGGCCAGTGCCAGTGCGACCAGGCCGCCGGCACCCATGGCCAGGGCCCCGGCGGTCAGCGTGCCGAGGGATGCCGATACGCTGCGGACGACGGCCACGGAGGTGGACCAGACCGCCAATGCCGCCACTCCACCTGCCGTCGCCCCTGGCCGGGTGGGTGCTTGTGGTCCTGTCACGGCGGCGCTCCTGCCGGACCGCTACAGCGCGGGGACGTCAACGATCCGGCCTTGGCGGATGGACTGATCGGCGGCGAAGCCGATGAGGTGGCCATAGATGGAGTCTTCCAGGGCCGTGCATGAGATGGAGCGCTGGTGGCCCATGAGGGTATGGACGAAGTCGGCCACCAGGCGCAGGTCGCCGCCGCCGTGCATGTCGCCGGTGACTCGGACGTCCACCTCTTCGGTGGTGTGGCCGGCGGGGGCGGACGGGTCGGGCCGGCGGATGGTAAATGTCCCTGCCTCCATGTTGCCCTCAATCTCGCCGGCGGTGCCGCTGAGGAGGATGGTCCGGCAGCCGCGGGGCGTCCCGCCGATAAGGTTGTGCGTGGCAGTGACGCCGTCTTCGAACTGGACGATTACCGTCTGATGGTCGAAGACGTCGTTGTCGCAGCGCCAGACGCATCGGCCGTAAGGGTTGTCCCGGCGGAGCGAGTCGATCTTGTCCTGCTCTGAGGCGTCGGCACCGCCGAGCTCTTCGATGCCCTCCCAGGTGTAGAAGCACCAGAGCCTGCGCTGGAGGTAGAGCTTCCGGGCAGAGTAGGGGCAGGCCTGCTCGATGGAGCAGTCGAGCAGGCAGCGGTTGCCGGCGCCCTTCGGGGCGTTTTCGGGCCGGAAGTAGCTCAGGGCCCCGAACGAACCGACCCGCGCCGGCCTGCGCCCTCCGGCCAGCCAGACGATCAGGTCCAGGTCGTGGCAGCACTTGGACATGAGGATGGCCGAGCCGCACTGGTCCCGCCGGCGCCACTTGCCGCGGACGAAGGCGGTGGCCATGTGGTGATAACTGACGTACTCGGCGGTCTGGATGTTGAGCAGCTCGCCGATCACCCCGGCCTCCAGCCGCTTCTTTATCTCCACGTAGAAAGGGGCGTAGCGCAGGACGTGGCAGATCATGACGGTCCGGCCGGTGCGGCGCGCGGTTGCCAACAGCTCGAGCAGGTCGGCCTGTGAGGTGGCGATGGGTTTTTCCAGCAGCAGGTGGCAGCCGGCCTGGAGTGTGGGCACGGCGGTGGGTACGTGCAGTGTGTCCATGGTGGCGTTGATGACCGCCTCGGCGACCCGGCCCGCCGCGGCGAGCTCCTGGGCCGAGCCGAAGCATCGTTGTGGTGGGATGTCGAACATCTCCGCGGCCTGGCGCCGGCGAAGTCTGTCAGGGTCTTTCCTTGGCGTTGCCGGCCAGCAACCCGAGGCTGCCTGCTGGCCCGGTGCGGCTGAGGGTACGGTGCGGTCGCGGCGGTGTCAACAGTGGCCGGCGGAGGCTGAAGGCCGGGGCGCCGCGAGGTAGGCCCGGCCGGGTGCTGGTGGAAGTGGCCGCGACGGCTGTCTCGGCCGGTCCGGCAATGGTAGTGATTGGCAAGTAAGAGCTTGCGATTTCGCTGATGTCGGGTACAATGCTTCGTTGCCAGGCATTGGCGCGGGTTGTATTGCCATCCGTCAGTTCGTCGCGCGTTGCGCCGGCGAAGTCTTGGACTGCCCCGCTCATCGTGGCTGTCCTCGGCCAGCGATCTTGCTCTTCAAGCGAAAGGAGGAGACGGCATGTCTTCGCGGAAGCATCGATTGTCACGGCAGGCTCAGCCGCGGATGGAGGCGTTGGAGCCGAGACTCCTCTTGGATGCTGGGGCGGTCCTTGATGCGGCCCTGGATGAACTGCTGGTAACGGACCGCGGCCTGGATGTCCCGCCGCCGGGCTACAACTACAGCGAGCAGGACGCTCCGGCCAAAGGGGCCGGCGGGGCGGGCGTGACCAAGATCCTCAACGTCCCGGAATATATCTGGTACCATGGCTGCGCGCCCACATCGGGCGGCATGATCCTGGGCTACTGGGACACGGTGGCGTATCCCAACTATTTCCCCGGCGATGCCTCCACCCAAACCAATGATGTCAACGACCGCATCGCCAGTTCCGGTCACATTGCCGACTACGTCCCCACGCCCGACCGCACGCCGCCGCCGCCGTATCATACCGACGATTGCATCGCCGACTTCATGCTCACTTCGCGCGTGCCGGACAGGCACGGCTGGTCGAACTTCGGCAACGTGGACGACGGCTTCATCGACTACAGCGACTTCGTGGGCTACTCGGCCGCTCATTCCTGGAACGAGACCTACGGCGACCTGACCTTTGGTGACCTGAAGGCCGAGATCGACGCCGGCCGGCCGATGATGTTCCTGGTGGACAGCGACGGCGACGGCGGCACCGACCACTTCGTGCCCATCGTCGGCTACCGCACCGACCCCAGCAACCAGTACGGCTGCCACACCACCTGGAACCGGGCCCCGGGAGAGCCCCTGGTGCACTGGTACGACTGGCAGGGCAAAAGCAACGGCCATCCCTGGGGCATCCACGGCGGGACGTACTTCCACCCATGCTGGGGCTCGCCGGACCTGGCGGGCGTCGAGGCGAACGCATATCCCGAGCCACGCTACTGGGGCGATACCCTCACCTTCGCCTACGGGGTGAAGAACTACGGCTCGGCGGCC
>MVCS01000154.1:0-1427 GCA_002049885.1 Planctomycetales bacterium 4484_123
CGGACCGCCCCGCCCATCAGCCGGCCCGGCCGGCCGGCCACGAGCACCATCGTCAGGACCACCGCCGCCACCGTCGCCACCGTCGGCGCCTGGGCCGCGTACGGCGTCATCCGGCACACGGCCGCCGAGACATATCCCACGGCGAACGACAGCGCCGCGGTCCAAAACCACCCCAGACGCTTCTTCCGCTTGGCCAAGACCGTCATTCCAGATTGATGCCCGTCCCCGGGGCCAGCAGCCGGCGGAAACCATCGGTCATGTGGACCTCGGGCCTTGCCGGCGTGCCTGTGATGATCAACGCCTCCAGGTCCGACCGCCCCTCCAGCAGCGCCAGCCCCTTGGGGCCCATGACGCTGAGGGTTGTCGCCCAGGCGTCGGCGTCGGTGGCGCTGGGCGCCTTGCCGGCCGTCGGCAGCGAGACCACCGTGACGCTGTGGGTGGCCTCCACCGGCCGACCTGTGCGCGGGTCCACGATGTGGCTGTAACGCCGCCCGGCAATGACCACGAAGCGCCGGTAATCCCCGCTTGTCGCCACCGCCGCATCCCGCAGCACCAACGCCCCGCACAGGGCTTCGCGGAACGGGTGCTGAACGCCCACGCGCCAGGACCCGCCGTCCGGCTTGGTGCCGAAGCAGCGCAGGTCGCCCCCAACGTTGACCATCGCCCCCACCACGGCCGGCGAACCCCGCAAGACCTCAACCGCCCGGTCCACGCCGCAACCCTTGGCGATCGCACCAAGGTCCACGAACACGCCGGCGACCAGCTTGGTCACGCCGCGCTCGGTGATACTCAGGTGTCTCATGCCCACCCGCGCGGTCGCCTGGCGGAGCTCCTCTTCGCTGGGCTGCCGGCCGGCCTTGGCGCAGCGCTTCCACAGCCGGACCACCGGCCCGCAGGTCACGTCGAAGGCACCCCCCGACAGCTCGGTGAAACTCGCCGCCCGCCGCAGCAGGTCCGTCAGCTCCGCCGGGAGCCGTATCTCCCTGCGCGCCGGGGCCGCGTTGAAGCGGCTCAGGGCGCTGTCGGCCAGGTGGACGCTCATGACGGCCTCGAGCCGGCGCAGGGCCTGCTCGGCCCGTTTCAGCGCGGCCCGCGCCTCCCCGACCCTGTCGGCTGGGACCACTGCCTTCAGCACGCACTCCGTGCCCATCACCGCCCGCGGAGATGCCTCGACGATCGTCCGCCCGGCATTGCCTCCGGGGCTCCGGCCCCGGCTGCTGCACCCCACGGCCAGTGCGGCCAGGACCGAAGCCAACAGACGAACCCGCCTGCCTGCCTGGGTCATGGACAGACTCCTGTGAGCATCACGTCACCGTCATCCTGACCGAGTAGAGGTCACGGACGTGTCCCCGCTCCTCCGCCACGATCCGCTCCACCGCGGCGGCGTCCTCTGCGGTCAGCACCTTCACGAGATCCTCATAGAACGC
>MVCS01000154.1:1456-5752 GCA_002049885.1 Planctomycetales bacterium 4484_123
CTCGGCGACGACCACGCTGTGAATGCCCCCGCGGGTGGAAAACCGGCCCGTGACCGTCATCCGCCGCGGCCGGCAGGCGGCCACCAGGTCGTCCAGGATGCGATTCACCACGTCCTCGTAAAAGACCCCCTCGCTGCGATAGCCCTGGAGGTAGAACTTCAGGCTCTTGAGCTCAATGCACAACCGGTCGGCGACGTACTCGATTTCAATCGTGCCGAAGTCCGGCTGGCCCGTTCGGGGACACAGCGAGGTGAACTCCTCCGCCACGTGCCTGATGAGATAGTCCCGGTGCGGGTGGGGATTCTCGAAGGTCTCGATCTCGGCCATGTGCCAATTCCTTCAGGCCTCCGCCCAGCGGCGCCACAAACCAGCCCCGTAACCTAGGCCTCCGGCACCTGGGCCTCCAGGTCCAGGGCACGCTTCCAGCGCTCATTATCGCGGACGTAGAAGCCGATTTCATTGCCGTCTCGCATGATGAGGATCAAGTGCAGCCAGCCCACCCGGCCGCGGTGCAAGAACCAGCGGGCCTCGCGGATGCCCGTCACCTCCGAGAGGGCAATCTCGATCCGCGAGCCCATGAGCTTCTGAAAGATGACCCGGCGCTCGGTGGCACAGATGATCCCGTCACACCTGATTCGCCCGTAGCCCCTTCGCGCCCCGCGGAAGGAACCGGCCTCCGGGCCGATCAGCACAGCCTCGCCGCAGGTCTGAAGCTCGCGAGTCAACTCGCGCTTCAGCCGCCCCCAACGCCGCCTGAGGCCAACGACGAAGGCAACCAGGCTCCCCACGGCGACGACGGCCACCGCCACAATGAGATGATGCACCTCCATCGTCCGCTCCCGGCCGAAAGCCTATCCGCCCCGGCCTGGCGGATAAAGCCCGCTACCAGCGCCGAACCGACCGCCCCCCGCGGGCCTCCCCCCGGCGCAGGGCGGCTCGGCCATTGACACGCCCGGCCAGGCGGATAAACAGGAAGGCCTTGCAGCCCTGCTTGAACTCGAAGGAAGCCAGCCCATGTCCGACGCCATCGTGCAGGACCTGACCACCCGCGGGCACCGGCCCAATATCCTCATGCTCTTCTCCGACGAGCACAACGCCTCCATGGCGGGCTTCATGGGCCATCCGATAGTCCAGACGCCCAACCTCGACCGCCTGGCGGCCGAGGGAGTGGTCTTTGAAAACGCCTACTGCAACTCGCCGCTGTGTTCGCCCTCGCGGCAGTCGTTCATGGCCGGGCTGCACTGCCACGCCATCGACATGTGGAACAACACCTCAGCCATGCCCGCCGACACGGTCACCTGGGCGCACATGCTGTCGCTGGCCGGGTACGAGACCAGCCTGTTCGGCAAGATGCACTTCAACGGCTACCAGAAGATGTACGGCTTCGACCGCCGGCCCGTGCCGGAGGGCAGCAACGCCGGGGAGAGCTTCTACTCCTGGGGCCTGCGGACCAGCCATCAGTGGACCGACCCCTTGCCTTACACCTCCGGCGACATGCGGGACGAGCTGATGCACGCCGGGCCCGACACGCCCGAGCGCCAAGCCGTCTTCCGCAAGGACATCGAGGTGCGCCAGGCCGTCATCGCCGACCTGCAAGCCAAGGCCGCCGAAGGCTTCGACCGCCCGTGGGCCATCTGTGCCAGCTTCGTGCTGCCCCACCCCCCGTGGAAGGCCCGGCCCGACATCCTCGCCCGCTACCGCGGAAAGGGCGACCTGCCCTTCAACCACGAAGGCGCCGGGCGAGATGCCTGCGACCGCTACATCCAGCAGTTCGTGGGCGACCTCATGAACCTGCCCGAAAGCGCCATCCGCAACGCACGCGAGGTTTACTTCGCCCTGATCAACGAGTTCGACGAGCACGCCGGGGCCATACTCGAGTGCCTGGAACAGACCGGCCTGGCGGACGACACCGTGGTGTTCTATTTCTCCGACCACGGCGAGATGGCCGGGGAGCACGGCCTGTGGGGCAAGGTGACGCTGCTGGAATCTTCCGTCCGCGTGCCCCTCGTGGTCCGCTACGGCCGGTGGTTCCCTGCGGGCCGGCGGGTGCGGACGCCGGTGTCACTGGCGGACCTGTTTCCCACGTTCCTGGAAATCGCCGGCATCGAACTGCCGCCGCCGCTGTTCACCCACGGCCATTCGCTGGTGCCGCTGCTGATCGGCCAGGACGACAGGTTCCAGGGCGGCGACGTCTTCTGCGAGTTCGAGGGCGAGGGGTGGAACCACCCGCGGGCGTTCGTCCGCTCGGGCCGGTACAAGTATGTGTACAATCACACGGCGGATTGCCGCCTGTATGACCCCCAGGCCGACCCCCACGAGATGCAAGACCTCTCGGACGACCCGGTCCTGGCCGAGGTCCGCCAGCGGCTGCACCAACGCATCACGGACGAATGGGGCGACGGCGACGAGATCGAGCGCCGCGTCTTGCTGGCCCAGGCCCGGCGCAAGATCGCCCGCTGCAAGAATGTCTGCAAAGAGCTGGGATGGTGATGCCCGGCCAAGCCCGGCCTGATTGGCCGCCGTCCCGACCGCAAGGCAGTGAGATAGCCCAAAGTGCAAGGCCTCGCCCGAGTGCGATCATGGTTCCAGACGGGCCGGCTCGTCCGGCCCAGGGCCGACGTCCCCAACTTCGTGGACCTGGTGCGCGCACTGGCGGAACTCAGCGGCGCGCGCGGCCTGGAACTCAGCCCGGCGGGCCGGGAACTCGCCGAGGTTATCGGCCCGGCCGACCACTACGTCCTCGTCCTCGTGGACGGCCTTGGGCTGAAGTTGCTGGAGACCCTGCCGGCCGATGGCTTCCTGCGCAAGCACCTGGCGCGGACGCTTCAGGCGGTCTTCCCCCCCACCACAGCGGCGGCACTGAACACCCTGGCCACCGGCCTTTGGCCGGCCGAGCACGCCGTGCCCGGCTGGTGGACGTACCTGGCCGAGCGCCGCCTCAGCGCCATCACCCTGCCCTTCGTGGAGCGGTTCACCGAAAGGCCGCTGGAGGCCTACGGCGTCAGCACGGAGGAGGTCTTCCCCGCGCCCTGCTTCTGGTTGTGGATGGAGCGCCGCCGCCTGGTGGTGGCGCCGAAGAAACTCATCGGCACCACCTTCAGCCGGTATGCCACCGGCGACAGTGCTCACCTGGGCTATGAGAGCCTCGCCCAGGCCGTCGCCTTCGTGGTCGATGGAATCAAACGGGCCCGCAGCAGCAGCTTCACCTACCTATACCTGCCGCAGATCGACAAGCTGGCTCACCGCAAGGGCATCGCCGACCCCGGCATGCCCGGCCTGCTGGCGGCGACCCAGGAACACCTGGCCGACCTGGCCGGGGCCCTTCCCCGGCACGCCCGACTGATCATCACCGCCGACCACGGCCTCATCGACACGCCCGAAGAACGCCGCTTCGTCCTGCCCGAGGGCCACCCACTGCTCCAGCACCTGCTCTGCCCGCCCACCTGCGAGCCCACCGTGCCGGCCTTCCACGCCCGCCCCGGCCAGCAGGAGGCCTTCCTCGAGGCCTTCACGGCCCACCTTGGCCAACACTTTGCACTCATCACCCCGGAAGAAGCAGAGGAGCTGAGGCTGTTCGGACCCGGGCCGATCTCACCGCTGCTGCGCCGACGACTGGGCGACTTCATCGGCCTGTCGGCCGAACCCGCCGCCATCTACTACCACGGCCCCAAGGACAGTCACGTCCACGTCGGCGTCCATGCGGGCCTCTCGGCACAGGAGATGCTCATCCCGCTGATCCTGACCTGACCGCCAGACCGCCCTGAAGACCGCCGGAACCGGCCCGGCTGCCCCGTGTGGCGCTGTTCCTCGCCGGGGGGAGAGGGGCCTGCACAAGAACGTGGGACTACCTCAAGCCGCACTGGGACCGGATGCCCGAGAGTGACGTTGACGTCCCCGATGTCGATGACATGCCACAGTACCTCCGGGCAACCGATCGCACCGGCCTCGTGCACCAGTCGGGGCCACCCGCGCGGTCAGCCGCCCGGCAGGGACCACAGGACCGGTGCCGGCAGCGCCGGCAGCTCCGGCGCAGTCAGCACCTCCAGGCCGGCGACCCTGGCAGGGGACGAGTCGGGCGCCCCGACGGCCACGAAGAGACGCCCGGGCGCCTCTGCGGCTGCTCCAACCGCCGGCCCGGCCGGGCCGATGAGCTCGACGGCGAGCAGCACGCAGGGGGCAACTCGACCGGCCAGCGGGGCCGGGCGCCCGGTGGCGTCCGCTTCCGTGACGGCGGCTGCTGCGTCCGCCCCGGCGGCGGCGGTATCCGCGCCGGCCGACACAGCCCCGCCCGTCGCA
>MVCS01000016.1 GCA_002049885.1 Planctomycetales bacterium 4484_123
CGCCGGAGCCGGGCCCCGGCGCGCGGGGGCGGTTCCTCCGTTACCTGCTGGTGATCCTCTTCGCCGGCTCGGCCCTGTTTGCCTGGCTCAGCGTGCTCAGTTACTGCCCGTACGATCCCCCTGCCAGCAACGTGTACCCCCCACCGGCAGTCCGGAACATTGGCGGGCCCGTGGGAGCGTACCTGGCCTACGCCCTGCGGTACTGGCTGGGCCCGGGGGCCTACGCCCTGTTGCTGTTCGCGACGATATCGGCGGGCATCCTGCTGCTCGGCGGCCGGGTGGCACACTGGCCGTGGCGACTGGCGGGCGTGGGGCTGATGGTCACGACGATGTCGGCCGGGGCGTACCTCGTCGGCCCGCACGGCAGCCAAGCGCTGCTGGAAGGCAACGTCCTGGGCGTGACCGTGGGCGAGTTCCTGCTGAGGGCCTTCTCGAAAACCGGCTCGTGGCTGGTGGTGCTGGCGGCCTTCGGGGTGGGGCTGATGTTCGCGGCCGACGAGCTGGTTCTACGGCTGCCGGCAATGGGCAGAAAGGTGCTGCGGCGGCGGGCTGCGGGGCGGGAAGATCTCCGCCACCTGCCGGCGGCGCCCAGAGTGGTGGCGGCGGCACCGGCGCGGCCCCGGCCGGCGGAAAGAATTGCCGAAGAGAAAAAGCCTCCGCCGCCCAAGCCGGCGGCCCCGCCGGCCGCGGCGCCGGCGCCGCCCAAGGGCGAGGCCGTCGTCAAGGCCAAGAGGCGGAAACACGAGGGCTACGAGCGGCCCTCTCTGAGCCTGCTGGCCGACCCGCCCGGTGAGTACCAGGAGAGCCAGGAGGCCCTGGTGCTGGAAAAGCGCCGCATCCTCCAGCAGACGCTGGACGACTTCGCGGTGGACGCCCAGGTGGTGGGCCACATGACCGGGCCGGTGATCTCCATGTTCGAGCTGTCGCTGGCACCGGGGGTGAAGGTCAGCCAGATATCTTCCCTGGCCCCGGACATCGCCCGGGCCCTGGCCGTCCCGGGGGTGCGCGTGGTCAGCCCCCTGCCGGGGCGCGACACGGTGGGCATCGAGGTGCCCAACATGGACAAGGAGATCGTTCGCCTCAAGGAGCTGATGGACCTTGCCCCGGACGCCTCGGAGCGGATGCAGATTCCGCTGTACCTGGGCAAGGACGCCGGCGGCCGGCCCATCGTGGCCGACCTGACCACCATGCCGCACCTGCTGCTGGCGGGGACCACCGGCAGCGGCAAGAGCGTGTGCATAAACTCCATCATCTCCGCCATCCTCATGACCCGCTCGCCCGAGCAGGTCCGCCTGATCCTCATCGACCCGAAGATGGTGGAGATGGCCGCCTTCGAGCGGATTCCGCACCTGCTCTGCCCCATCGTCCACGACATGCAGCGTGCCGAGGCGGTGCTGGAATGGGCCGCTACTCGCATGGACGAGCGCTACGAACTGCTGAAGGAGGCCGGCGTCCGCAACATCGCCAGCTACAACCGCCTGGGTGCGCGCGAGATCTACAGGCGCTTCGGTGCCGAGGGCGAGGAGGAGCGGGCCCAGATTCCCACCTCTCTGCCGTACTACGTCATCATCATCGACGAGCTGGCCGACCTGATCATGACCAGCTCCAAGGACGTGGAGAACCACATCATCCGCATCGCCCAGAAGGCCCGGGCGGTGGGCATCCACCTGGTGGTGGCCACACAGCGGCCCTCGGTGAACGTGGTCACGGGGCTGATAAAGTCCAACATGCCCTGCCGGATATCCTTCCGTGTCGCCAGCCGGCAGGAGAGCCGCATCATCCTGGACCAGAACGGTGCCGACGTGCTGCTGGGCCAGGGCGACATGCTCTTCCTCCAGCCGGGGACCAGCCACCTCGTCCGCGCCCAGGGCACCTATGTGGACGAATCCGAGGTCCGCGCCCTGGTGGACTTCGTCCGCGGGGGCGGCGAGCCGGAGTTCGACCCCGAGCTGGTGCGGATCCAGTCGGGGCGCAGCCAGTCCGCCGGCGGCCAGCGCGACGAGCTGTTCGACCAGGCGGTGGAGATAGTGCTGACCACGCGCCGCGGCAGCGTCTCACTGCTGCAGCGCCGGCTGTCCATCGGCTACAGCAGGGCCAGCCGCATCGTTGACCAGATGGCCGAGGCCGGCATCCTGGGGGACTACAAGGGCTCCCAGGCCCGCGAGTGCCTGATGACCCTGGAGGAGTGGCGGGCACTGAAGGCCAACATCCAGGCCGACCAGAGCGGCGTCAACGCCGCCGACGGTACTCCCACGAGCGTCTAGGTCCCCTGCGGGGCCGAAGCCGAGGCAGCACCGAGACTGAACGCCGCCCAGCCCCGGCCCAGGCGGAGGAGGCCTCAGGCCCCCTCGCCATGCGCGTGCGTCCCCTGCGGCAATCAAGTACAATCCTGCGCGGTCCCGCCAGGCGGGCGGGCATTGCAGGGAAAGGTCCACGCGATTGCCGAGAATACTGGCAGCGGCCTTGGGCCTGAGCTTCCCGATCGGCGCGGTCGGCTGCGGGCCGGGCGGCTCCACGGGCGCCATCGGCCCAGCCCAGGCATACGAGCTGATGCAGAGGAACCCGGACGTCTTCGTCCTCGATGTCCGTTACCGCTACGAGTTCCTCGAAGGGTACGTCCCCGGCAGCGTGCTGATTCCCCTGCACGCCCTGGCCGAGCACATAGTCAACAACCGGCTGCACCCGGAGATCAATCACGGCCGGTCGCCGCGCAAGGACCAGCCCATCCTGGTCATCTGTCGGACCACCCGGCGCAGCGCCCGGGCGGCGAGGACACTCAGGCAGATGGGCTACACCGACGTTCGCTACGTGACCGGCGGCGTGATGGCCTGGCAGCGCGCGGGCCTGCCGCTGGCCCGCGGGCTGCCGCAGAGCCGACCGAGCGGACGGCACGGTGGCCGGACCGGGCCGGCAGGTGCCGCAGGTGCCGCCCGGTAGAGCCGGGTGTGAGCGGTCGGCGGGAACGCGAGGGATTCGCCATGACCACGCGACGGACGTTGCCAACGGTGTTGCTGCTGTCATCGGCCCTGGCCGCGATGGCCGGCTGCGCCGTGCCGGGCCAAGGCGCCTTCCATGCCATCATCGAGAACGTCAAGCGGAAGGTGTACCCGGCCCTGGTCTTCGTCAAGCCCATCCAGGAGCAATACAGCTCGGGGGAGCGCAAGCGGGCGGAGGTGTGGGGCTCGGGGGTGATCATCTCGCCCGACGGCTACGTGGTCACCAACCACCACGTTGCGGAGAAGGCCATCCAGGTCCACTGCGTGCTGGGCAACAAGCAACTGGTCGAGGCCGACGTGGTGGGGCTGGACCCCGAGACCGACCTTGCCCTGCTGAAGCTCAAGCCGCGCCCGGGCGGGCCGCCCCTGCCGAAGCCCCTGCCCTGTGCCGAGTTCGGCGACAGCGAGAAGGTCCAGGCCGGTCAGTTCGTCATGGCCCTGGGCTCGCCGTTCGGCTTCGAACGCTCCGTCTCCCAGGGCATCGTCTCCAACACCAGCCGGTATCTGGGCTTCGGCGGCAGGTATCAGTACAACCTGTGGCTCCAGACCGACGCCCAGATCAACCCGGGCAACTCCGGCGGGCCGCTGGTGGACGCCGCCGGGAAGGTCATCGGCATCAACACGCTGGCGGTCGGCGGGGCGGGCATCGGCTTTGCCGTCCCCTCCGACGTCGTCAAAGACGTGGTGGCGAAGCTCCAGGCCGCCGCCCGCCGGCGCCAGGGCGGCCAGTCCGGCCCGGTGAAGGTCAAGCGGGCGTGGACGGGCCTGCAGCTCCAGGCCCTGACCGACCTGAAGACCATGACCATTACCAACAGCGACAGCGGTGTGCTGATCCAGAGTGTGGGCAAGGGCTCACCGGCCGAGGAGGCCGGCATCCGAGACGGCGACATCCTGCTGGCGGTCAACGACAAGAAGCTGCACGGCAAGTACGTCGAGCACCTCCCGGCCATCCGCGTTGCCCTCTCGGAGCTGCCGGTGGGCTCGCCCGCCGCCTTCCGCGTCCGCCGGGGCGGCAAGGAGATGGTCTTCCAGGTCACCCCGGTGCTGAAGGGCAAGTTCGAGGGAGAGGACTTCGACTGCCGGCGCTGGAACATGACGGTCAAGGAGATCACCAAGTTCTCGAATCCCCGGCTGTATTTCATGCACCGCAAGGGCGGGGTGTTCATCCAGGGCGTCCGCTACCCGGGCAACGCCAACGACGCCGGACTGCAAGTCAACGACATCGTCATCAAGGTCGGCAAGTACGACATCAAGACCATCGCCGACGTCAAGGCGGCCGGGTCGGCCTCTCCGGCGGCCCCGGCCAAGGACGGCAAGTCCGACGAAGCTTCCGGGGTGCCGCTCCGCCTGGTCAGGGCGGCTGAGGGTGCCTTCGTCAAGGTCCACTATCACTTCAAGAAGGACGTCACCGAGGAGGCGGGCCGGAAGAGCTGGGCCGCCTGGCGCGCCCGCGTCATCGAGCGCTTCGTGGACGACAAGATAACCCTGGACGCCGCGGGGATCGCCGTGGGCCCCGATGCCGTGGCCGTCTATGACAACGGCCTGGAGGACCGCTTCCTGGACAGGATAGAGGTCGTCACCGCGGACGGCAGGCGGCTGCCGGCCCGGCGGGACAGACTGCTGGTATCGGCCCCGCTGGAGCTGCTGAAGGTCTCGGGCGAGGGCCTGAAGCCCGTGAAGTTCACCAGGCCGGGTAAGCTGACGCTGAAAACGTCGCTGTGGTCCGCGGGACTGCTGCGCGAGGGCGACCGCTGGCGATTGACATATACCTCGCTGTCCCCGTCGATGATGTTCAACTCGCGCTGGGCGGACAACCCGCTCTACGCCCTGCCCGGAAAGAGGCCCGAGCCGGGCCACTACGATGTGGCCGACACCTCGGAGATGAACGTGCTGCAGCTCCTGGCCGATGAGGCCGGCCGGGCCGTGGGAATCGCAGCCGACGAACTCTTCGACGCCAAGGGCACCCTGTGCACCTGGCGCGGGCTGGAGCTGCTCAAGGCCCCCGCTCTGAGCCACCGTGACCTGGCCCGGCGGCGAGAGCGCCTGCGGGCCGAGCTGCTGAAGAGCATCCATGAGGTGAAGGTGAAGTTCCGCCAGGAATCCCGCTCCAGCGGCGAGCTGGGCAGCTTCGCCGGGCGAGAGATCAGCGTGTACTGCATGGCGCTGTCGCCCGTGCGCGCGGTCATCCCCCGGCTGTTCAACCGCAAGCTGGCCGCCAAGATCGAGTCCATCGACATTCGCTACGGCCCACAACGCCGCGCCAAGTGCCGGTTCCTGGGGGCGTACAAGGAGTTCGGGGCCACCATGATCCAACTGCTGAAGGGCACTTTCCCGGGGCAGACGCCCATGGCACAAACCGACCCCAAGAGGATACGCCCCTTCTGGGCGGTCAACCCCAGGCAGAAGAACGGCAAGACCGACGTGGACCTGACCCTCAACCGACTGATCACCAAACAGCGCGGCTACCGCAACCACTTCCACTGGGCCCCGGCGCGGTACATCCCCCCGGGCAGCTTCGTGGTGACCATGGACGGCAAGCTGGCGGGCATCCAGATGACCCAGCGCGTGGAGGACGAGGAACAACGACAACTGGCCAGGGGGACCGACCGCCTCGGCCGGTTCTCCGGAGCCAACCGGCCCAGGCTGTTCGCAATCGGCGAGATCCGGGACGCCCTGGCCCACCCCGCCGCCGCCTTCGACCCGAAGATCAAGGTGCTCCCCAAACGAATGGCCAAGCGCAGGCACTGGTTCGGCGTGGAGTACATCGGCATGAACCGCGACCTGGCCGAGCAGATGAAGGTCCAGAAGCAGACCAAGGACGGCACCATCGGCTTTCTCGTCAGCGCCGTGTACGCCGGTTCGCCGGCCGAGAAGATGGGCCTGGCCGTGGGCGACATCCTGCTGGAGATGCGCGTGGAGGGCCAGCCCTACCCGGTCGAGTTCAAGAGCCAGCTCGCCGGCCGGGGCGGCGGCGAAGAGTTCGGCAGCGACGATGCCGAGACCGGCCCGCTGCGCAGGATGTGGAAGAAGCGCGGGAACTTCCTCACCAAGCTGCTCGATGCCATCGGCGCGGGCAAGCCCGTGCGCATCACCTACTACGACGCCGACGCCAAGGGCCCCGCCAAGACCGTCACCAAGAACTTCACCGTCCAGCAGGCCCCGGAGGACTTCGACTCCGCCGCACGGTGGAAGAACCAAAAGCTCGGCCTGACGGTCAAGGACCTGACCTACGAGGTCCGCAAGGCCCTGAACCTCTCGGCCAAGGCCCCCGGCGTGGTGGTCGCCCGCGTCGAGCCCGGTTCGCCCGCCAACATCGCCCGCATCTGGGCCAACGAGATAATCACACGCTGCGACGGCAAGCCCGTCACCTCCGCCCTGAAGCTGCACGACTTCATCGCCGCCGCCCACAAGGCCGGCAAGGACAAGGTCCGCCTGACGGTCCTCCGCCTTGGCCGGACACGATTCGCCGACCTGAGCATCAAGGACTACAACCCCGACGACGACGAAGGGCTGGAGGAAGACTGAACACTGCCGCGGCAAGCCCGCCCCCTTCAGCGGACGCCGCCCGATATCGAGCCCGGCCCTCCGCGCCGCCCCGGCGCTACTCCCTCCGCCGCAGCCGCTCCGAGACCATCTCGTCACGCCGCCCCTTGGCCCGGGCCAGGTAGCGCTCCAGGGCCGGCCCGTCGCCCAGCTCCAACAGGTCGCGCAGATGCATGAGCTGCTCGTCGGCGGCGTCGAGGGCAGCCAGTACCGCCCGGCGGTTGGTCAGCAGGATGTCGCGCCACATCGCCGGGTCGCCGGAGGCCACGCGGGTCGTGTCCAGGAAGCCCGGACCGGCCAGCGGCAGGTCCTCGTCCCTCTGACCGGCGACGATGATCGCCGCCAGGATGTGCGGCAGGTGCGAGACGCGTGCGACGGCCCGGTCGTGAGCGGTCGGGGACATCCGCACCGTCACCGCCCCCAGCATCCGCCAGAAGCGCTCCACGCGGCGCACCTTCCCCGGGGGGGTCGTCTTGGTGGGAGTGATTATGCAGGTGGCGCCCACGAACAGGTCGGCCCGGGCGAACTCCACCCCCCGGCGCTCGCCACCGGCCATGGGATGGGCGCCCACGAAGGGCCCGCGCGTGCCCAGGATCTCCTTGGCCAGGCGGACCACCATGGCCTTGGTCGAGCCCACGTCGGTCACGCAGGTGCCGCGGCGCAGGGCGGGTTTCATCGCCATCAGGTGGCGGGCGTACGCACCCAGCGGAGTGGCCAGCACCACCAGGTCGGCCCGGCCGACGGCCGCGGCGGTGTCCAGCGTCACCTCGTCGGCCGCCCCCGCCTCCAGCGCCTTGGCCAGCGAGGACTCCCGCCGGCCCACGCCCACGACCCGCACGCGTTCGTCGGCGGCCTTGACGGCCAGGCCCACCGAGCCGCCCAGCAGCCCCACGCCCACCACCGCCACCTCTCGCAGCGCTCGGTCAGTCATGGCCGCCGAAGGGTAACACCCACGCTGCTGGAGGTCAAAGCCCCGCCGCCGTTTCCGCCAAAACGCGCTTGCATGCCGCCGGGCCGCGCAGGAGAATATGCACCTGACGAACGATACCAAGGACGCCGGCGGCGTCCTTGTTTGGTATCCACCAGGGCCCGGCGCAGGCCGAGCTGGGAAGGCTCCGGCCGGTGCCCGCCAAGTCGCGGAGAGCGTGATGCCGCCTGCTGGCAGCAGTGCGAACGGGGGGGAGGAATACCTCCTGGACTTCGAGAAACCCCTGGCTCAGTTGGCCCGCTCCATCGCCGAGCTGGAGGCCGAGCAGGCCAACGCCGGCAGGGACCACGGTGCCCAGATACGCCGGCTGCGAGCCGAGTACGTGGAGGTGCTGCGCAACACCTACGCCAACCTCACCGCCTGGGAAACGGTGCAGGTGGCCCGGCACCCCCGCCGCCCGCTGGCCACCGACTACATTGAGCGCATCGTCACCGACTTCGTCGAGCTGCACGGCGACCGGCGCTTCGCCGACGACCGCGCCATCCGCTGCGGACTGGGGCGGGTGGCGACCGAGCGGCTGGTCATCGTCGCCCAGCAGAAGGGCCGGGAAACACGCGAGAAGATCGAGTGCAACTTCGGCTGCGCCCACCCGGAGGGCTATCGCAAGGCCCTGCGGGCGATGAAGCTCGCCGAGAAGTTCTCCCTGCCGGTGGTCACGCTGATCGACACGCCGGGGGCCTATCCGGGCATCGGCTCGGAGGAGCGTGGCGTGGCGGAGGCCATCGCGGTCAACCTGCGCGAGATGAGCCGGCTGCGGACACCCGTCATCTGCGTGGTCATCGGCGAGGGCGGCTCCGGCGGGGCGCTGGGCATCGGCGTCGGCGACCGCATGGCCATGCTCCAGTACGCCTACTACAGCGTCATCAGCCCCGAGGGCTGTGCCGCCATCCTGTGGAAGACCGGCGAGAAGGCACAGGAGGCCGCCGAGGCCATGAAGATCACCGCCGCCGACCTGAAGGCCCTGGACCTGATCGACGAGATCATCACCGAACCGTTGGGCGGGGCCCACCGCAACCCAGCCGAGGCCGCCTCCAACCTCGAGCGCTTCATCATCCGCTCCCTGCGAGAACTGCGGCGAACGCCCATCGAGGAGCTGCTGGAGGCCCGCTATCGGCGCTGGCGGCGCATGGGCAAGTTCGTCCGCATGACTGCGGCCTCCGCCGCCAACAGCGCCTCCTGAAACCGCCGCCCGGGACGCCGGGGTGTGCCCCGCCTCAGGCTATCGGCTCCAGCAATCCGCCGACGAACTCGCCCACCTTGGCCACGAGCTGGTCTGTCGGCAGATCCTTGTGCTGCGATATCCGCCGGACGATCGCCGAGCCGACGATGGCTCCGTCGGCCACCTCGCAAACGGCCGCGACCATCTGAGGATTGGAAATGCCGAAGCCCACGCAGACGGGCGTGTCGGTGTGCCGGCGCAGTTCGCCCACCGCCCGGATGGTGTCTTCCGGCAGACGCTCGCGCTCACCGGTGATGCCGGCCACCGAGATGAAATAGATGAACCCGCGCGAGTGCCGGGCGATCTCGACCCGGCGCCGCGGCGGGGTGGTGGGTGCGATGAGCATGACGTTGGCCAGGCCATCGGCGGCGGCCAGGGGCTCCAGGTTGCCGGCCTCCTCCAGCGGCAGGTCGGGGATAATCAGGCCGTCGAAACCGGCATCGGCCGCTGAACGAAGGTACACCTCCGGGCGGCAGCGAAAGACTATCGAATAGCTGACCATGGCCACCAGGGCCAGCCCGGCCCCGCCGGCGCGCCAGCGGCGGACCATCTCCAGGACGGCCTGGCTGGTCACACCGGCGGCCAGGGCCTCGGTGTAAGAGGCCTGGATGGTCGGCCCGTCGGCGATGGGGTCGGAAAAGGGAATGCCCAACTCCGCCACGCGCACGCCGCGACGCTCCAGGTCAATGAGGATCGCCTCGGTGGTCTGGAGGTCCGGGTGCCCGGCCGTCAGAAACGGCACCAGCGCCTTCTTCCCCGCCGCCCGCAGTTCAGAGAAAACCTTCACCAAGCGATTGTCCGAGAGGTCTGTCATCTTCGTCTCTCAAAAACACCCGAGGCTACAGAGGCGAACGCGACACAGAGGCACAGAGATACAGAGGCGTTCCCGAAAAACAGTCGGTTGAGTTATTCCCAGTGAGCCCTTCGTCCGGCGCGGTCAGTTTATTACCCTCCTCACTCCGCGGGTCAGCGTCGGCTGGTTGAAATTCATCAACAAGCCGACCCGTTTCCCGGCTGCTTTCAATGCGCTTCGCAACTGAGCTACGTGCACGCCCGCTAGCGCCTCGACAGACTTGAGCTCCACCACAACCTGGTCATCCACCAGGAGGTCCAGCTTGTGCTTGCCCACGACCCTGCCGCGATAAGAAACGGTCACCGGCACCTGCCGCTTGACCTGGTGGCCTCTCAGCTCCAATTCCACGGCCAGGGCATTCTCATAGATTCTCTCAAGGAAACCGGGCCCCAGTTGCCGGTGTGTGGCTATTGCTGCAGCAATGATGGCCTCAGTCAACTCCCGCAAAGGGTACTCACACTCCGGGAATTGCCCTTCGGGGTTCGAATCCGGCGCCTGTGTCACTCCGGGCCTCTGTTCCTCTGTCCCTCTGTGTCGAACGGGCATGGTTGCCGGGACGGGCTCTCAGGATTCCTTTGTCTCTCTGCGTTTGAGGATTTCTGCGATCTCGTTGCAGTCCTTGTCGCCCCGGCCGGAGAGGTTTATCAGGACGATCTGGTCCGGTTCCATTTCGGCGGCCAGGCGGACGGCCTCGCGCACCGCGTGGGCGGATTCCAGGGCCGGGATGATGCCCTCGGTGCGGGCCAGCAGACACAGCGCGTCGATGGCCTGCTCGTCGGTGCAGGTGGTATAGGTGACCCGCCCGATGTCCTTCCAGTAGGCGTGTTCGGGGCCGACGCCGGGGTAGTCAAGCCCGGCCGAGACGCTGTGCACCGGGGCGGTCTGGCCCTCGTCGTCCTGCAAGACGTAGCTGAGCGAGCCGTGGAGCACCCCCGGCTCACCGGCCACCAGCGAGGCGGCGTGGTCGCCCAGTTTCATGCTTCGGCCGCCGGCCTCCACGCCCACCATTCGCACCTGCTCGTCGGCGATCATGGGGGCGAAGATGCCCGCAGCGTTGGACCCTCCCCCTACGCAGGCGACGATGAGGTCGGGCAGTCGGCCCTCGGCCTCGAGCATCTGCCGGCGGGCCTCGCGCCCGATGCAACTCTGGAACTCGCGGACCATCTCCGGGTACGGGGCCGGGCCCACCACCGAGCCGATGATGTAATGCGTGTGCTCCACCGATGCCATCCAGTCGCGCAGGGCCTCGTTGCAGGCATCCTTGAGCGTCCGCTGGCCGCTCTCGACGGGCACCACGCGGGCGCCCATCAGTTCCATGCGGAAGACGTTCAGGGCCTGCCGGCGGATGTCCTCGGTGCCCATGTACACCTCGCACCGGAGGCCGAAGACCGCCGCGGCCATGGCCGTGGCCACCCCATGCTGGCCCGCGCCGGTCTCGGCAATGACCCGCTCCTTGCCCATCCGCAGCGCCAGCAGCGCCTGACCGAGGGTGTTGTTTATCTTGTGCGCGCCGGTGTGGTTCATGTCTTCGCGCTTGAGGTAGATTCGCGCCCCGCCCACGTGCTCGGTCAGTCGGCGGGCGAAGTACAGCTCGCTCGGCCGGCCGGCGATTTCCCGCAGGCAGCGCTCGAACTCGGCCCGGAAGCCCTCGTCCGCCATGGCGGCGCGATACTCGCGCTCCAACTGCGCCAAGGCGGACATCAGCGTCTCGGGCACGAAACGCCCGCCATACGGGCCGAAGTATCCGCCCCGGGCTTGGGAAGCCTTTTCCTCGGGCATCAGATGCCCCTCGTCAAGCTGGGTCATTGACGGTTCTCGAACGTCGATCCCGGGCTGGGGCCGTCCCCGCCAAGTCGGTTCCGGCCCCCGCCAACCACCATCGACGCCGATGCCGCAATCGCCGATTCTACCTCAGTCCCATCTCGTGGAGGTTCTCCAGCGAGATCTTCAACGAATCGAACGGGTCGCGCTCGTAGCACTCATCCTGTTCGACGCAATACCATTCTACGCCGGCGTCCTTGGCGGCCGCGAGGATGGCAGGCCAATCCAGGTTGCCCTCGCCGATTTCCGCCATGCGCATGCCGTCGGGCCCCATGACCATGTCCTTCAGGTGCAGCACGGGCATGCGCCCGGCGAGCTTGCGTATCCAGGCCGCCGGGCAGCCCCCGCCGGCCTGGACCCAGTAGGTGTCCAGCTCGGCCTTGACGTACTGCGGATCGGCCTGGTCGTAGAGAATCTCCAGCCAGGTCTTCCCGCCGGCCTTCTGGAACTCGAAGTTGTGGTTGTGATAGGAGAAGTCCATGCCCGCATCGGCGAGCCTCCGGCCCACCTCGGTGGCCTTGGCGGCGAACTCGGCCACGCCGTCGGGGTTGCGGAACTCCTTGGGCATGCCCCCGATGGCCGGGTGCTTGCAGCCCCACATCCGGTGCTCCTCGATGACCTCGTCCATCTCATCGACGAAGCGGTTCCAGGGCGTGTGCGTGGAGGCCACGGCCAAGCCCTCGCCCCGGAGCATCCCGGCCAGCTCGGCCGGGTCGATGGGACCGAAGGCGGAGATCTGGATCGCTTGGTAGCCCATGGCCCGCACCTTCGCCAGCGTCTTGGCGATGTCCGCCGGGGTCTGCGTGAACTTTCGAAGCGTGTACATCTGTGCGGCAATGACTGTCCCGGCCATGACCTCCTCCAAGCAGAAACGACAAGACGACCTCGCAACCCGGTCCCCGCCCGGGGGACCCGGCCCTACGGCGCCTGGCCGTCTCAGGCCCGGGACGGGGCGGCTTTTCTCTGCTGGCGCTGCTTTGCGGACTTTGCCTCCTCGGGCGTTTCGCGGAAGCGACAACTGGCCCAGAACCCGGCCACCGCCCCGCCGCAGCCCAGGCCCAGCCAGTGCACCGGCAGGGCCGCCCGCAACGGCACCTTGGCGGCCACCATCATCGCCTCGTGCCACACCGGCCCCGGGCCGGTGAAACTGCTCATCGCCCCCAGCAGGTACACCACCGTGCCCAGCAGCACCGGGCCCAGCCAGGCCGGGATGGAGCTGCGGACAGGGAAGGCCAGGTGCGCCACGAAGGCCGCTCCGAAGAAACTACCGGCCAGGGCAAAGGCGATCTGGCCGGTCTCCTGTGAGCGGAAGGTCAACACCAGCAGGATCATCGCCACTGCCAGCTCCATGGCCAGGAACCCCCCGGCCCACAGCAACCTCCTGGCCAGCGGGGTGGAGCCTCGGGCCGACCTGTCATCCGCAACGGCGCCTCTGCGGCGAGCAGTCGGGTCCGCCTCGGGGGCCGGGGCCGACGGCTCGGCCCAGAACCAATCGCCACACAACGGCCTGGCCAACATCCGCAGCAGATGCACCACCACCACGGCCGCCACCAGCACCCCCACCAGGGCCAGCATCTCCACGGCCAGCATCGCAAACAGCTCCCCCAGCCTGCCCTCCCACTGCCACAGCAGCGTACGCATCGGCCCGCTGCGAACGCTCATCGCCGCCACGCCGGTAAGCGTGGCCAGCAGGGCTCCCTCGGCCCGGCCAGAAAGCGTCGCCAGGGCGCAGCCAGCCGCCAGGGCCGCCACCAGACCGGCAAAGACCGCCAACCGGGCATACCCGCCGACCGGCAGGAACACCCAGGCGGCCTGCTTATCAGCCGGCGCCATGAGCTGCCAAATGGCGCACCAGCCCACCACCGCAGCGGCCACCGCCGCCAGGCGGACCTGAAGCTTCTCGACCCAATGCCGGACCCGTGGCTTCATCGAGGCCATCCGGGGCGTCCGCCCGCGCTACACACGAGGCGGCGGAAACCGCCCAGACATGACACGCCGAATACACTTCCGGTCGTGCCAAACACCGCGGTATCCTAATCGCATCTCTGGATGAAGGCAATTTCGAGCAGGAATTAGCCCCGGCCGGCCCACGGGCATCCCAATGCACATCGCCTCCGACCAGGAGGGCGACTTCAGCCAGGACTACGCCCGCGGCGGGGTGAGCCTGTTTCCCTCGCAGATGGGCATGACCGCCGTGGGCGACGAGGAGCTGGTGTACCGGGCCTACCGGGCGGTGGCCCACCAGCAGCGCGCGGTGGGCATACGCATGCTGCACAACCCCTGCCTGGACGTCAACGTCGAGCCGGCCAATCCCGAGATCCGCACCCGCAGCTTCGGCGACGAGGCCGAGACGGCAGCCCGCATGGGACTGCTGGTGCTGCGGGCCTATCGCGACGAGGGCCTCATCGCCACCGGCAAGCACTTCCCCGGGCGGGGCGACTCCAAGCTCGATGTGCACTACCAGGCGGACGTCTTCCCCGGCGACCGCGAGGAGCTGGAGGCCGTCCACCTGCTGCCCTGCCGCCGGCTGATCCCCGAGGGCCTGCCGGCGATCATGACGGCCCACACCATCTACCCGGCGCTGGACGCCGAGGAGTGGCCAGCGTCGGTCTCCCGGCGGATCACCACCGCCCTGCTGCGCGAGCAGATGGGCTTCGAGGGCGTCATCACCACCGATGCCATCGGCATGAAGGGCGTGGTGGACCGTTTCAGTTGCTGCGGCGAGGCGGCGGCCACGGCCGTCGCCGCCGGCAAGAAGGTGGTGGTCATCTCCAACGCGCCCTATCCTATGAGCATCCCCGCGGAGGCCACCACGGTGCTGCTGACCTTTTCCACCATGCCGCGCAGTCTGGAGCACGCCGCGGCGGTCATCTACGGCAAGGCCGCCTGCGGCGGCACCTGGCCGCTGAAGCACTATCCCATCCCGACGGCCTGAAGCAGCCGCCGGGCGGTCGAGTCCTCCCGACGGGAACCGGTTTCCGACCCGTAGGAGTCAGCTCATGAACGCAGGGACATGGCGGACTCTGGCGTACATCGTGGCGGCGGCCTGGGCGGGTCTGGTCCTCGCCCGGCCCGTATCTGCGGCGGGCGGGGACTGGCCGCAGTGGCTCGGGCCGGACCGGTCGTGCGTCGTGCCGGCAGGCTCGCTGCCGGCGGCCTGGCCCGCCGGTGGCCCCAAGCTGCTCTGGAAGGTTCCCTGCGGGCAGGGCTGTTCCACGCCGGTGGTCTCTGCTGGCCGGGTGGTGGTGATGGACCGCGTGGGGGACACCGAGCGCATCGTCTGCCTGTCGGCCAGAGACGGCAAGGAGCTGTGGAAGGTCCGGTACGCCGAGACCTTCAAGGCCCCCGGCGGGCGGTGGGGCCACGGGGCGCGCTCGACGCCCGCCACCGACGGCAAGGAGGTGTACTGCCTGGGCGTGGGCGGACAGTTGTCGGCGGTGGAGCTGGCCACCGGCAAGGTCCGGTGGCGAAGACCCCTGCTGGCCGCCAGGAGCAACCTCAAATACGGCGCCTATGCCAACGTGCTGCTGGCCGGCGAGCTGCTCATCGTGATGAAGGCCTACAGCCCGGCGGTGCTCGCCCTGGAGAAGCGCACCGGCAAGACCGTCTGGACCGCCTTGGGCACGGGCCAGTACCTCGGCTCGCCGGTGTGCACGCGGCTGGCCGGGCGGCAACAACTGGTGGCGGCAGTGCAGAAGTACATCGCCGGGCTGGACCCCAAGACCGGCAAGCTCCTCTGGAAGCACACTCACCCCAAGCCGGTCGATGCCTTCTTCACCCCGGCGGTGCACCGGGACGTGGTCTATTTCAACGGCTACGGCATACCGGGCTATGCCTTCAAGGTCATCGCCGAGGGGGCGGGCTTCCGCACCGTGGAGCTGTGGCGCAGCGGCCAGGTGCGAACGTGGTTCAACGGCGCCGCCGCCCGAAATGGCCGGCTGTACGTGGCCGCCCAGGCATACAAGCAGCCCTATCTGTTCTGCTGCGACGTCACCAGCGGCAAGGTGCTGTGGAGGTTCCGAATCCCCGGCCTGGGCACCAAGGTCGCCAGTTGGGTCATCGTCTCTGGCGAGAGGCTCTTGGTCATGGTGGAGGATGGCCGGGTGATCCTCGGCCGCGACGCCGGCGATGCCTTCGAGGAACTGGGCCGGACGCGAATTCTCTCCAAGACGGCCTTCGCCATGCCGGCGGTGGTGGATGGCCGGCTGTACGCCAGGGACTTCCACAACGTGGTCTGCCTGGACCTAGAAAGCGGCGCAGGGGGCCGGCGGAAGCAGTAACTCCTGTCGCTGAACGGCAAGGGCTCATCAAAAGACGCCGAACGGCAAGCCGCGTCGCTAGTCGTCCGGCAGCGTTCGCATTTCGGTCTTGTCGCCTCGATGCCCTGCCCCACACTAAGCAGCGAGGGCGGGCAATCATTTCTTGGGCTTCAGCACCTTTCGTATGACCTCGGCGTAGGAGTGCAGCACCACGTAGTTCCGCAGCACGAAGCCGTTGTGCTTCAGTCCTTCTTTGGAGTAGTCACCCCGCCACTTTTTCCAATCGGCCCGACCAGTCCTCCGGCCGACGGTCCATGATGGCCTTGTAGTAGTCGCACAGAGGGACCTTCAATTCGCGGGCGACCTTGCGCGTGACCTCCACGAACTGCTTGACCTTGGCGTCGTAGCCGTG
>MVCS01000155.1 GCA_002049885.1 Planctomycetales bacterium 4484_123
CTGGGGGCGGCACTGTTCGGGCTGGCCATCCTGCTGCTCCAGCAGAAGGCCAAGCCCGTCTCCGAACTCTGAGGGCCAGGGACGCCCCGACGGCATCGCCCTTGCCCGCCCAGACCGTCCGTCGTATGTTCTGGCCTTTCCATCCCGGCCGGGCGCGCGGACGATATTGGTGTGATGCTTGCTCCGGGGTCAGGGGCGGCTAAACTGTGGCCGCCGGGGAGTCCCGCTGCCGTGGTCGGCCGGGGCTGCCCGACGGCTTGCGGCAGGGCTTTCGATACTCCCAGGGACGAGCGGGCCAGCGTGTCGGTGTTGATGATGGCGGGGATGTTCGCCACGGGCTGCGCCTCGCGCCACGTGACCAACACGCCGCGCTCGGCCATCGAGCAACTGCTGCTGTCGGGCGCGGTGGACCGGGCCCTGGAGAAGTTCTCGCTGCCGGAGTTGTCGGGCAAGAAGCTCTTCGTGGACTTCACCAACCTCAAGGCCTAATCGAGTACAAGAATTCCGTGGTAGGCATGCCCGCCCTGCCGGTGCCCAACTCGCCCCTGCCCCTGCCGGCCGTACCCCTGCACCGCAAGACCGAGCAGACGGGCATCGTCAAGCTGCTCATCTTCGTGCACGCCAAGGGCCGGTTCGTCGCCGCCAGCCATTACTACGCCAAGGCCGACCGCGACGAGAGCTTCATCCTGTGGTGGCGCTTCCAGAGCACCGACGATGTCCGCGAGGGCTGGGAGCGGGCGGATCTGAAGCTCGAGGGCAAGGCCGAAGCGGCGAAGAAGGACCGGCCAACCAAAAAGCGCTGAGCGCGGCGAAACGGCAAGCCGCTGGGAATGAAGGCGGGTACTGGGGAAGTCCGCTCCGCACCGCTGCTGCGAAAAATGGCAAGCAGCACCTGGGATGCCCGCCTCCCCGCGTGCCCAATGCCGAATGCCCAATGCCTGGTGCCTGGTGCCTCGCCTCGTCTGCGTGCCTTGACGGTCTGGGGCTGGGCGGCTATGATTGCTGCTGCGATGTCGGCGTCGGGTTGCAGGCTCACAGCATCCTCGGAGACCCCAGGTGGCCCGGAAGAAGCATGCAAAGTCGCTTTTCGAGGTCATCACCGAGACCTCGCGCCGGTCGGGCCCGCCGGCGGAGCTGGTGCCTCCGACACCCCCGGCCGGTGGTGCCCCGGCCCCGGTGCAGGCGCCGCCGTCGGGCGAGCCGGTACTGTCCACCGCGGGCGGCCGGTTGCGGATATCCCTCTCGCAGGCGGGCGCGGCGGTGCTTTTCGGCTTTCTGGCGGCGCTGCTGGTGTTGGTCTTCCTGTGGGGCCGGCGAGTGGGCCAGGCATCTGCCGGCAGCCGTCCCGGCCAGGTCGTGGCCAGCGGGGCGCAGGGCCGGGGGAGTTTGGTTCCCCGGCCGGGCGCGCCGGGGGCCAGAGAGGGCCCGGCCACATCGCGCGCCGCGCCCAGGCAGCCGGCCCGCAAGAGCGGCTACAACTACCTGGTCATCCAGGACGGTATCCGCACCCTGCGCGAGGCCCAGGACATTCAGAGGTTCCTGTACCGGCGCGGCATCACGGCGACGGTGGAGCGTAGCCGGTACACTCCGTTTTATCGCGTCAAGGACACCCGTGGCTTCAAGCGACCCGCCACGGCACAGATCAAGGCCCACATGGCCCAGCACAAGGCCCAGATCGAACGGCTGGGAGATGAATATCGCAACCAGGGTGGCCGATATGGTTTCAAGAAGCCCTGGTTCGAGACCGAGCCGTAGTCGATCTCCAGCTTCAGCGGAGAGCGAAGTCATGACTATGGACCGTACACTCAAGCTGCACGGGGGGCTGCTGCGGGCGCGGAGCGTCCTGCGGCGAGCGGAGCGGATCCAGCGGCTGGTTGACGAGGGCAAGTTCGACCCGGAAAGCGACAGCCCCCTGGGGCTGCCGAAGACCAAGATCCGCCACAGCAAGGCCGGCACCAAGAGCAAGAAGGCCGCCGCCGAGCAGCCCGGCGCAGAGGCCGAGCAGCCCGAGCAGCAGGACGAGGCCGCCAAGAAGTCCGCCAAGAAGCAGTAGCCCCGGGCATTGGCGGGCGGGGCCGGGCGACGGACACCGGGCCGGTCAAGAGGGCCGATGGATCATGCCGACGGGCAAGGGCATTGCCAAGCGCATGGAGCGGCTGGACGCCTCCGGCATCCGCAGGGTCTTCGACCTGGCGGCCAGCCTAGCCGACCCCATCAGCCTGGCCATCGGCCAGCCCGACTTCGACGTGCCCGAACCGGCCAAGGCCGAGGCCATCGCCGCCATCCGGCGCGGCGACAACAAGTACACCGTCACGCAGGGCACGGCCGAGCTGCGGGCGGCGGTGGCGGCCGCCTGCGCGGAGGAGTTCGGCTGGGAGGACCAGCGGCCTTTCCTCATCACCTGCGGGGTCTCCGGGGCGCTGATGCTGGCCTTCCTCGTGCTGGTGGACCCCGGCGACGAGGTCATCCTGCTGGACCCCTACTTCGTGATGTACGAACACCTCACCAACCTCACCGGCGGGGTCGTGGTGACGGTGGACACCTACCCTTCGTTCGACCCCGAGCCGGCCAAGATCGAGTCAGCCATCACCGAGCGGACGCGGATGCTGGTCATAAACTCCCCCTGCAACCCCTCCGGGCGGGTGTACTCGGCCGATGAACTCAAGGCCATCGCCGAGGTGGCCGCCCGGCACGAACTGCTGGTGGTCTCCGACGAGATCTATGATTTGTTCTGCTACGACCAGCCCTTCGCCTCGATAGCATCCTTCTACGACAACACGCTGCTGATGCGGGGCTTTTCCAAGAGCTACGCCATGACCGGCTGGCGCATGGGCTGGTGCACAGGGCCGGCGGAGATAATCGAGAAGATGACCATGCTCCAGCAGTACAGCTTCGTCTGCGCCCCGAGCATGGCCCAGGCCGCCGGCGTGGTGGCCCTCAAGTGCGACATGTCCGCCCAGCGCGAGGCCTACCGCCGCAAGCGCGACATGGTGTACGAGGCCCTGCGTGAACCCTTCGGACTGATCAAGCCCGGCGGGGCCTTCTACGCCTTCGTGCCGGCCCCGGAAGGGGTGACCGCCACCCAGTTCGTCGAGCGGGCCATCGCCAACAACGTGCTGATCATCCCAGGCAAGGTCTTCTCCCGGCGGGACACGCACTTCCGCGTCTCCTACGCCACCAGCGACGAGAAGCTCGCCCGCGGGCTGGAAATCCTGGTGCGCCTGGCCCGCTGAAAGCCGACCCCGCCGGGTCACCTCCGGCCCGGCCGGTGCGTCGGCACGGGCGTAGCGCACGGCGCCAAGACCCTGGGCCAGCGTGACCCAGATGACGGTCGCGCCGGCCGGGCAGCGGGCACGCGCCGGCCGGGACGAACAGGGCGATCCGTCCCCTTCGGTTCATCCTTCACCGCCTTGGGCTGGGCAGTTCACGCCCGCGCCAGTTCAGATGCGGCCAGGACCATCCCGGCGCGCGACCTGCCGACAACTCCAACGGCCCCGGGTGCCCGCGGCGTCGTCGCGGCTCAGACGAACACCATCCATCCCAGCCGGGCCACGTCGTTGCGGTACTCGTATCCCTGGCACCAGATCATGCGGCGGTTGCGGGTCACGGAGGGATTGGTCAGGACGTTGATGCGCCAGCGCTGGCCCGGGCCGGGCCGGCCGCCGAGTTGCCTCCAGGGAATCACCAGGTCGAAGCGCCAGGAGGAGTCGTTGTGTTGGAAGTGTCCCTGGCAGCCGCGAAGCATCGACGGCGGACGGTGAACGATGGTGCCGTCGGGCCGCTCGGAAAACTCGCGTACGGTGCCGCCGGAGCCCTGGAAGTAGATGGTGTAGTGGATCACGCGTTGGAAGGTGCTGTCCGGGTCCAGCATCACCTGCATGAAGCCGGTCTGGTTGACGTTGCCGCGATGGCGCCGCCACAGCGCCCGCCGCTGGGCCCAGTCGATGTCGTGCTCTCGGAGCGAGACCTTCAGGCCCTCGGCGGTGGCGGTGGCCCGGCAGTCGCAGCGGTCCGGGCCGAAGAAGTCGGCTCGGACGAAGAAGGAGGCGAAGTCCTCCCAGCAGCGCTCGCCCCAGCGGTAGCAGTGGTCGCGGACCATGGCCCGGAAGCCCTCGTCCGGGCCGATGCTGCCATCCGGCGGGCAGGCCATCGCCGGCGGCGTCAGCCAGTCGAGCTCGGCCCGGAGGTACTCCACCCACGCCAGCACGTTGTCGCGGTAGAGGGCATATTTCTCATCGTCCAGCAGTTCCAGGGCACGCTCGCCGGCCCGCAGGGCCTGCCTCAGCAGCCTGCGGTTGCGCCGGGCCATCTCCTGCCGTACCGAGACGTAGGGGCGACACAGACGGCGAATCTCGTTGTAGCGCTCGTGCGACTTCAGATAGGCCCGCAGCGCCTCGAAGGGGAAGTCCTCGCGCTGGTGTTCCAGGATGGCCGACAGTTGAGCGGCGTCCAGCACGGCGACCGATTCCAGCATCAAGTCCCGGGCACGCCGCAGGTGCCGCCAGAAGCCACGCCGGCTGGCGGCGAAGTAGCAGGAGTACAGCTCGATGGCGATCTGAATCTCGCGCCAGATGCGCTCGCCGTTGTTGATGTTCCGCTGCACCTGGGCGATGAAGGCTTCGTCGGCATTCTTCCCGGCCAGGCGGTGGTAGGTCTCCACAGCCCGCACCGAGCGGGCGATGTGGGCCTTTATCTGCCGGATGATGGCACCCGGGTGGTTCACCGGCCGGCGGCGTATGGCCGGGTTGACGTAGTCGATGATGGCCTGGGTGTCGTTAGGAACGACCTTCACGGGCCGGCGGCGCACGGCCCAGGCCAGCCAACCCACGTTGTGCGGGATCTCGCCCAGGCGGTTGAAGAAACTCATGGGGTAGTAGAAGAACGGCTCCTGGTAGTGGGAGAATCGCCCCGGGTAGATGTAGCCCTCCTGCGGCGAGCCGTAAACGAACTGGCGGTACATCTTCAGGATGATTTGGGAGGACTCGACGGTGGCCCTGCGAACGGCCTCGCCGGCAGCGGGGGTGGTGTCGAACCAGCGGGCGTAGCGCCGGGCCCACTGCCGGCGGCTCGGCCGGCGGCCCTCCACGTAGTCCACCACGGCCTCCAGGTGGCCCAGGTTCATCCGCGAGTGGCTGCGAGCGGCCGGGGGAAAGACCTCCGCGTCCGGCAGCAGGTGCAGCAACAGCTCGGAGATGGACTGGAAGGAGATGGAATCGGCCCCCTTGGCCTGCATGTCGTCCAGCAGGGCGTGGAGGTAGTCCGGGTCGGTCCAGAGCTTTCGGCTGATGTTGGTGCCGCAGTTGTGACAGGGCCCGAGGCTGTAGGTGAACTCCACCTCGGGCATGGCCGACTTCCAGATGCGGATGCGGGCGTCGCAGACGGGGTAGTAGTACAGGTCGTTGGTCTCGTGTCCCTTGTGGATGACGCCCTTGGGCCCGTCGTACTTCTTCAGCAGCCGGGCCATGGCCCCCACGTCGCTGACGCCCCAGAGCCGGAAGAACAACGCGGGCCTTCGCCGCCGGCGGGTTGCCTCGGGCAGCAACGTGCGCTCCAGAAAGTCCGCGGCGTTCCCGGTGGACTCGAAGTTCATGAACAACCCGTCCAACTCGGGAAGCAGTTGGAAAGTGCGGCGGTACACGTAACGGTTATAGGCCGCCACTGCCGGGTGCTCGAAGGCCGCCAGCCGCATGCCGCCTTCGTGGAAGCCCAGCTTCAGGCGGTCAGCCAATGCTTGCGTGAAGTGCGAGACGTAATGGTGCAGGAAGGTGCGCAGGCCGTAGGCCCTCGCCGTGGCCAGCAGTCGGCGCAGGGCCTGGAGGTTCCGCCGCCGCACCGCCGCAGTCCAGGAAGTGGGCAAAGGGATGATAGCTGGCGTACAGCACCAGGGCGTTGAACTTCCGCCGCACGATCTCCCGGCAGAAATGCTCCACGAAGCGATCGGTGTAATGCGTCAGCGGGCAGACCCGTTCGCGTCGTCGTTGCCGGCGCTGCGGGCCCTCAAAACGGACCTCGTGCTTGTAGAAACGCGTGCGGAAGGGAAAGGTCCGGGCGACGGGTTCCAGCCGGCCCCTTCGGACCTGCCCGGCCAGGTCCAGCAGGGCGTTG
>MVCS01000156.1 GCA_002049885.1 Planctomycetales bacterium 4484_123
TCGTCGTAGATGAGTTGGCCGCGCTTGTCCCAGATGTGCAGTTCGCCGAAGCGCAGGGGGCCTGGGTAGATTCGCGGCGTGTAGGCCATGCCCGCCCCGCGCTCGACCTGCCTTTCATCGGTGCAGACGGCCAGCGGCGGGATGGCGTCGCCCTTGGTGACGTAACAGGAGGCGATGATGTCGCCGCGCGGGTTGACGTAGATGCCGCCCTTGTGCCAGCCGGTGCGGTTGTACAGCACCAGGCCCGAGATGACATTGGTTCGCCGGCCGTCCCGGCTCAGCGAGGTGCCCGCGTTCTTCCGCTCCTCGCCGTAGTCGAAGGGTATCTCCCGCCAGGAGCCCGTCTCGTAGCGGACGATCACGTCGTGCGAGCGGAGGTAGATACGGCCCTCGTTGTCGAAGGCCATGTCCTCGGCGTCGAGGGGCAGCCTTACCTCGCGGATCTTGCCCGTCTCCGGGTCGATCTCCAGGATGTCCTCGAAGGCCTTGTTGATGGGTGGTCTGGCCCTCGGCCACGTACAGCAGGCCGGTGGGCGGGGTTCACGTACAGCCGCTGGCGGATGCCGTCCAGGCGCAGCTCCACCTGGTAGCAGGTCACCGGACCGGTCAGCTCAAGCCCGCCGGTGGAGCCGTCCTTGTACAGCCGGTTCAGCCGGCGGTGCACCAGGGCGATACGACCATTGCGGACGGCGATGGCCGTGGCCGCGCTGCCGAACATCGAGGCCCCCTTCTCCACCATGCCCGACGGGCCCGAGGTCAGCAGCGTCGATTGCAGGATGTCGTGTTTCAGCGGCAGGGTCTGGCCCTGGGGGAAGGTGTACCACTTCAGGCCGACCATCTTCTTGAGCACCCGGGCCGGCGGTGGGTAGATGGCCCGCAGGTAGTTGCCCTCATGGTCGAGCAGCCGGAGGTGGTCCATGCCCCGGCCCTCGAAGACGTACACGCCCTCCGGGGCGGCGGCGATCCGCGGCGTGGGCAGGCCGCCGTGGGTGCCCACGAAGCCCCATCGCCCCGCGCACCCTGGCGGAGCCGCTTCTTCGGCGACCAGAACAGCGCCCGCTCGAACCGCGGTTTCAGCCCCAGCGAAACCCGCACGCGCAGGGCGCCGGAGTTGTCGAGGTGGCGCCCGGCGTCGTCCTTCCCGTCCCAGACGAGCACTTGCCGCAGCGAGCCCTTGCGGAGGGGTGGAGGGGCATTGTCGCCGAGCACGCCGCTGGCCAGGTGCCGGACGATCCGGCCACGTGCGTCCTCGATGGCCACCGTGACGTCGCAGAAACCCTTGGCGGCGAAGGCGATTCTCACCTTGTCGCCCCGGCGCGTGACCTTGGGCCGGACGGTGAATTCGAAGATTTCTTCCCTTTTGACCCTGAACTCCTCCAGGTCGCTGGCTGCCGTCAACCCGCCCCCGCCGGTGCCATCAGGGCCGCAGACAGGACGGAAAAGACCCTTCGGACTATTCGCGTCGTTCTCATCAGACTCTTCGATGCCCTCTGCCCATCCATTCAACCCGCCCACGTCAGCTTGCTACCTTACCTTTCCCCGTCGGGGCGGGCCACGTGCATCGGCCGCCCGCGCCGCGCGCGGATGCCCCTTCGGAAGACCGCGACGGTTGCCGATTATCCTTGGTTGGCTTCCAGCCCCAGGCGGCAGGTTGCAGCGCCCTGAAGGCCAGCCGGCCTTTCAGCCGGCAGTGCTGGGGGATAACATCTGGTCATCGGTTGTTGCGGGCCCGGCCGATGCCGTCGGCGGCGCAGGAGGTGTGGATGACTCACAGGGAGCGGTTCTTTGCGGTGTTGGCGGGCGAGCCGGTGGACCGGGCGGCGTTCTTTCCGGACATCAGCGACTGGTACGGTGCTGCGCGGACGCCGCCGGGACATCTACGACTGGTTCGAGGAGGTCTATGACGGAGCGGAGAAGCGCTCGCGGGAGGAAGGCGGCCGGCGAGTGACGCGGATTCGCTGCCCGGCCGGTGAGCTGGAGAAGGTGGAGCTGCTGGCGGCCGACGGCTCCTGGGCCCCGACGGTGCACTTCGTCAAGGAGCTGCGGGACCTGGAGGTGATGCGGGACTTCGTGGCCCGGACGCGGTACGTGCTGAGGGCCGACCCCGTGGAGGCCGTGGTCGAGGCCATCGGCGAGCAGGGCGTGGCCGACCTGGCGGTCATGCGTTCGCCGTTCGGCAAGCTGGTGCACGAGTACATGGGCTTCGAGCAGGTGGTCTATGCCCTTCACGACGACCGCGAGGCGGTGCTGGAGTTCCTGGCCTTCCAGGAGCAGAAGGACCTGGAGCTGATAGAGCTGGCGGCCCAGGCCCCGGCCAGGGTCGTCATCCTTTCCGACCATGCCGATGAGAACCTCATCTCGCCGGGGCTCTACCGGGAGTTCTGTATCCCCTACTATCAAAAGATTTGCGACCGACTGCACCGGGCGGGCAAGGTCGTCTCCACGCACTTGGATGGCAATTTCAGGGGTTATTTCCCCCTGCTGGGCCGGACGGGCTTCGACCTGTTGGACGGCTGCACCCCGGCGCCCATGATGAACTACGAGGTGGAGGAGCTGGCCGCCGCCTTGCCGAGGCACATGGCCTGCTACTGCGGCGTGCCGGCGACCTTGTTTTGCCAGAACTTGCCGGACGAGGAAATACTCTCCTTCGGCCGGCGCATCCTGGAGGCCTTCGCCGGGCGTGCCATCCTCAACGTCGGCGACATCCTGCCGGCCAACGGCGAGATTGAGCAGGTCGTCCGGTTGGGCAAGCTGGCGGCCGAGTGGCCAGGGCGGGAGGCTTGAGGCCGTGGCCGCGAGAGGGACAGGCCCCTGGACCTACGGTGCGAGATCCCTGTCCTTTTGCATGGTCGAGTCGATCGCCCGCTTGATTCGCTCCCAGTGGTCGGCCATCCGCCGGAGTGCCTGGGCGCCGGCCGGTGTGAGGGCGTAGTACCGCCGGGCCGGCCCATCCGGGGAAGGCTCAATCGCCGCCTCAACCAGGCCCTCCCGCCGAAGTCGGCTGAGGATGGGATAGACCGTGCCCTCGCTGATGACCAGTCCGTCGGTGACCCGCAAGGTCTTGACGATGTCATAGCCGTAAAGCCGACGGGCGCGGATCGCGCCCAGGACCGAGAGTTCCAACAGGCCCTTCCGAACCTGAGTAACCCAGTTGTCATAAAAGTGGTCGGACACGCCCGGACTATACAGCATAGCAAGGTAGCTGTCAATGCCTACTACACAATTTTCTGCTCCTCCTCCGAGGGCCTGGGGGCCCTGCCGCTCCTTGCAGGCAAGTGCTTGTCTTGTCGGATCTTACTCACATGGGCATCGGCTCGGTCCAGTCTCTTGCCGGCAAGCTGGCCCGACAGGTCGCCGCTGGGGGCCGAGGAGGCCTTGTGGTTTTGTTCTATAGTGGTCCGGCGATTCGGGCCGAAGAGGCGTCTTGAGGGATGGCCAGGACGGCAACACAGAGCGGCGGACGGACATCCAGGGCTAGCGGCAAGGCCCCGGCTGCCGCCGCGCGCACCAAGAACAAGGCCCGCAAGCCTGCCAGCAAGCGCGCGCCCACGAAGGGCAAGAACCTGGTCATCGTCGAGTCGCCGGCCAAGGCCAGGACCATAAATCGCTACCTGGGGCCGGACTACGTAGTCAAGGCCTCCATGGGCCACGTCCGCGACCTGCCCGGCAGCAGCCTGGGGGTGGACCTGGAGAACGACTTCGCCCCCACCTACGAGCTGCTCCGGGGGCGGAAAAAGGTCCTCACTGAGCTGCGGAAGTATGCCCGCAAGGCCCCGCTGGTGTTCCTGGCCACCGACCTGGACCGCGAGGGCGAGGCAATCGCCTGGCACCTGGCGGAGGAACTGAAGGTCTCCCCGGAGAGGCTGCGGCGGGTCATCTTCAACGAGATCACCGCCTCGGCCATCAAGGCGGCTTTCGCCCAGCCCGGGGTCATCGACCAGGCCAAGGTCAACGCCCAGCAGGCCCGGCGCATCCTGGACCGACTGGTCGGCTACCAGGTGAGCCCCCTGCTGTGGCGGAAGGTGGCGGCGGGGCTCTCAGCCGGGCGCGTCCAGACCGTGACCGTCCGGCTCATCGTGGAACGCGAGCGAGAGATAGAGGCCTTCGTACCCGAGGAGTTCTGGAAGATATCCGCGATTTTCACGGCCGACCCGGCCCGCCCGGCGGATCTGGAGCAGCGCTGGCGGGCCTTCCTGGCCGAGACCGACGAGGCGGGCAAGGGCCCCACGCAGGCCCAGCAGGTCGCCTGGCTGGCCGAGAACGGGGCGTTTCGGGCGGAACTGGTAGAATGGGACGGGCAGCGCTTCGACTGTCCCGACGCCGAGCAGGCCCAGAGGCTGGCCGAGGCCCTGGGGCTGTGCGTGGAGAAGGTCGAGCGCAGCACCGACCCGAACGGCAAGGGGCCGGCGGCGAATCGTGTGAGCATTCACGGACGGGTGCATGCGGCAGCCCGGGCCGACGCTGGGATGAAGTACACCGTCGAGTCCGTTCAGAGCCGCACCAGCCGGAACAAGCCGCCGGCTCCTTTCACCACGGCCTCCATGCAGCAGGCGGCGGCGGTGAGGCTGCGATTCTCCGCCAGCCGGACCATGCGCATCGCCCAGGAGCTTTACGAGGGGGTGGAGCTCCCCGGCGAGGGCAGCGTCGGCCTGATCACCTACATGCGGACCGACAGCGTGAACCTCTCGGCCCAGGCGGTGGCCCAGGGCCGGCAGTTCATCGCCGAGACCTTCGGCGAGGACTATCTGCCAGCCAAGCCGCGCACCTACCGCAGCGGCGCCCGCGCTCAGGCGGCCCACGAGGCCGTCCGGCCCACCGACGTGCGGCGCACGCCCGAGTCGCTCCGAGCGGCCCTCAGCGAGGAACAGTGGAAGTTGTACGACCTCATCTGGCGGCGATTCGTGGCCTGCCAGATGGCCCCGGCGAAGTGGCAGATCACCGAGGCGGCCATCGCCGTCCAGACGGAGCTGGGCCGGGGCGTCTTCAAGGCCGTCGGCCGGCAGTTGGTCTTCGAGGGGTATCTGAAGGTCTCCGGCATGCCGCGCCACGAGGAGCAGCTCCTGCCGGCCCTCACCGAGGGCCAGGACGTGCATCTGGTGAGCGTCAACCCCACGCAGCATTTCACCCAGCCCCCGCCGCGCTACACCGAGGCATCGCTGGTCAAGGCCCTGGAGGCCGAAGGCATAGGCCGGCCCAGCACGTACGCCACCATCATCCAGACCATCCAGGCCCGGGGCTACGTCCGGCAGGTCGAGCGGCGGTTCTATCCCACCGAGCTGGGCATATTGGTGACCGACCGGCTGGTGAAGCACTTCCCGGACATATTCGACGTCCGCTTCACCGCCCGCATGGAGGAGCGGCTGGACGAGATCGAAGAGGGCCGCGAGGACTGGGTGCACGTCCTGCGGGACTTCTACGACCCGTTCAAGAGCCGCCTGGAGCAGGCCGAGGGACAGATGGTCCACGCCCGGGCCGAGACCGCCCCCAGCGAGTACACCTGCCCCAACTGCGGTAAGCCCATGGTGTATCGCTGGAGCCCCTCGGGGCGTTATCTGGCCTGCACCGGTTATCCCGACTGCAAGACGACCTTCCCGGTGGACTCCCAGGGCAGGAAGATAGAGCCCAAGGAGGTGGACATCACCTGCCCCGAGTGCGGCAAGCCCATGGTGCTGCGCCGCAGCCGGTACGG
>MVCS01000157.1 GCA_002049885.1 Planctomycetales bacterium 4484_123
GCTGCGGGCCATCCGCGCGCACTTCCACAGCTCGCCCATTGTCCTCTTTGCCAGGCCGGCCCCGGCGGAAGTGCTGAGCCCGAACCCCTGGACGGAGGAGCTCATCGTCGATGGCGGCAGGCTGTGGTCGGCCGTCCGGGCGCTGCGCCGGGGGAGGTTCGACCTGGCCGTGCTGGGGCCCAACAGCTTTCGCAGTGCCCTGCTGGCTTACCTTGCGGGCACGGGCCGGAGGGTGGGATATCGGCGCGACGGGCGCGGGTGGTTGTTGACGGACAAGTTGGCCCCGCCGCGCGGCCCTGACGGGTCCTGGGCGGTCACGCCGGCGCTGGGATATTACCTGGAACTCGCCCGCCGGCTGGGCTGTGAGGTCTCAGATCGGCGGATGGAGTTGGCCGTTGCGGATGCCGACGCCGCCGAGGCCGGGAGGATGCTGGCCGAGGCCGGGGCCGATCCGCGCCGGCCAGTCGTCATGCTCAATCCGGGTGCGTCCTACGGGCCTGCCAAGATGTACCCGCCGCAACGCTTCGCCGCAGTGGCCGACGGGCTGATCGAGCGCCGGGGTGCCCAGGTTCTCATCAACTCCGCTCCATCCGAGCGGGCCATCGCTGAGGCCGTCGAAGGGGCCATGAGCCAGACGCCGCTGATCAACCTGGGGCGGATTCGCAACCGGCTGGGGCTGCTGAAGGCCCTGCTGGGTCGCTGTGACCTGCTGGTCACCAACGACACCGGTCCCCGGCACATCGCGGCGGCCCTGGGCGTGCCGGTGGTGACCATTTTCGGCCCGACCGACCCAGGCTGGACGACCATCGACTTCGAGCGAGAGCGCATCGTTCGCGCCGACGTTCCCTGCGCGCCGTGCCAGCGAAAGGAATGTCCCCTGCCGGTCGGTCCCGAGCGGGGCCAGTGCATGCTGAGGATAGACCCGCAGGAGGTGCTGGCCGCGGCGGAGGAACTGCTGGAGCTGGGAGGGCGGTCATGACCGGTGTGCTGGTGCCGAGCGCCGCCGAGGCCAGGCTGCTGAGGCGTGAGGGGCTGGACACCGTGGCCGGCGCCTTCGCCTACGCCGGCGGGAGGGAGCTGGCCAAGCCCGGGCTGAGCCGCCGACGGCGGATCGAGTTGATGTTGAAGGACGACGCCGGCCGGCCGGTGCGGTGGTATCTGAAGCTCTACGGGCCGGAGCCCTGGCCGCGCCGGCTGGGCCGGAGGCTGCTGGGGCGGGGGCTTGTGAGCGCTGCCCGGCGGGAGCTACGGCGAGGATGTGGATGCCCTGTTGGGCGTGCGGCGGAGTTACATCGTTGTCTCGGCCGTGCCCGGCGAGGCCCTGGAGCGCTGCCTGGAGGAGCACCTCCGGCGCTGGGACGAGCGGGCCGTGCAGTGCTTCAACGCCGCCCTGGTGGAGCTGGTCCGCCGGCTGCACCGCAGGGGCTGTGTCCACCGCGACCTGTACGCCTCGCACATCTTCCTGGACGTGACCGAGCGCGGGCCGGAGCTGTATCTTATCGACCTGGCCCGGCTGTTTTCGCCGCGGTGGCGGCTGTTCCGCTGGCAGGTGAAGGACCTGGCCGAACTGAAGTACTCCATGCCGGCGGGGTGGGTCGAGCGCCACTGGCGGGGCTTCCTGGAGGCCTATCTGGGCGCGACCGACGCGGGCGTGGTAGGCCGATACGACCGGGCCATAGACGCCAAGGTGTCAGCCATCCGCCGCCACGCCCGGCGAGGGGCGGCAAGGGGGGGCGCCGAACCGGCAGGACAGGACGGCCTTGACGATTGAGAAAAAACTGAAGATCGCCCTGGTCATCGAGCACATGGACCCGGCACGTGGCGGGCGCGAGACTCGTCGATCCCTTGGGGACCCGGGGCCGGTGGCGGTCGGTCCAGTTGGACAGCTTCGTGGCGGACGTTCAGGAAGCTGCCCGGGCCGGTCGGTTCGACATCGTGCATGCCATGCTGCCCGTGCCCGGCGCGGACGTGTATCAACTCCGCGGCGGGACGGTGCCGGGCCAGCGGATGGCCGGCCGGCGCCGGCGGGGCTTCCTGGCCGGTCTGGTGGCCGGGCTGTGCGAGCCGTTCAATCGGCACCGGGCCCGGATGGCGAGGCTGGAGTGGCAGGTAGTGGCCGACCGGCAGGTGATGTGCCTGCCGGTCAGCGGGATGGTCGCCGGCGAGCTGGCTGGTTACTACGATCGGCTGGAGCGCGTGCGGGTGGTCTATAACGGCGTGGAGGTGCCGGCGGCGGATTCGGCCTGGCGCAGCCAGTGGCGCCTCCGGCGGCGGGAGGAGCTGGGCATAGGTCCCGAGGCCGTGGTGTTCCTGACGGTCGCGAACAATTTCCTGCTCAAGGGCGTGCCGGAGGCGATATGCGCATTGTCGGGATGGTACGACCGCCGGGGCGGGGGCCGTCGAGCCGATATTGACGTGCGGCTGGTGGTGATCGGCAACGGCGACATGGAACTGGCCAAGCGCTGGGCTGGCATCCATGGCGTGGCCGACAAGGTGCACGTACTCGGGTACGTCCGGGATATCTTCACCTGGTACGCCGCGGCGGACGCGGTGATGCTGCTGAGCTGGTACGACCCGTGCAGTCGGGTCGTGCTGGAGGCGACGCGGTGGGGCGTCCCGTCCATCACCACGCGTTTCAACGGTGCCGCGGAGGTCCTGGCCGGCGGGGCGGGCCTGCTGGTGGACTCACCCACGGACGTGGATTACGTGGCGGCGGCCATGGACGCCCTGACGGATCCACGGTGTCGGGAGGCGTGCTCTGCCGCCTGTGCGCGGGTGGCCGATGAACTCAGCATCGAGCGCCACGTGGATAGGCTGTTGGCGGCCTACGCGGAGCTGCCGGAGCGGTAGGGAGCGAACATGAGCGACGGTCCGCTGGTGATGTTCGTTGTCTTTCCCCTGGGGGCGTACCTGCTGGGTTCGATTCCGTTTGGCGTCATCATCGCCCGGGCCCACGGTGTGGACCTGCGTGCCCACGGCAGCGGCAACATCGGCGCGACCAACGTGGGGCGGGTGCTGGGGCGGAAGTGGGGCTGTCTGTGTTTCGTGCTGGATGTGCTGAAGGGGTTCGTCCCGGTGTTGCTGGTGGGGCTGTACCTGGGCCGGGACTCCGACGGGCTGCCGAGTGCCTACCAGCAGGCCGGCTGGCTGGCTGTGGCCTTCGGCGCCATCGCCGGGCACGTCTTCAGCCTGTGGATGAGGTTCCGCGGGGGCAAGGGGGTGGCCACCTCGCTTGGCGTACTGATGGGCTTTTTTCCATATTTCACCTGGCCGGCCCTGGCGGCCCTGGCGTTGTGGGTGGCGGTGGTGCTGGCCTGGCGGTACGTCTCGCTGGCGTCGGTGACGGCGGCGGCGGCGTTTCCTCTGTTGTTCCTGGCGGCGTGCTTGGCGGCGGGCTGGCCGGTGGGTCGGCTGTGGCCGCTGTTGGCCTTCGCCGCGGCCATGGCCGCACTGGTGATAGTGCGGCACCGTTCCAATCTCGCCCGGCTGCTGGCGGGCACGGAGAACCGCATCGGCCGGAAGAACCCGCCGGCGGCAAGCCGGTAGATGCCACCGCGGCGGCGGGCTCGCGTGGGGGGGCTGGCGCCGCGTCGTCGTTGTGCCGCGCTGGCCGGGCCTAACCCCCCTGGTAATTCTCGGAGTTGTCCTGAACCATCAGGCCGGCCTCCAGTGCGACCTCGAAGACCTCGCGGAGTTTCACGCCGCTCTTGGCCCCGGTCTCGGCGGCGGCCAGGCGTTCCACGGCGGCCAGCGGGCGCCGGCCGTCGTTCCAGTACAGTCCGGCGTTGATCGTCCCCGACCAGCAGCTCAGTCCCTTGCGGCGCTCGGGGGGGGCTTGGGAGAAGTTGCAGGTGCCCCAGGTGGTGCGCACGTAGCGCGGGCCTGTGGTTGGCAGGTCGGGCAAGGGTTCGGCGTCGGCGGGGCAGTAGTCGGCGGCGGTCGGTTCGTAAACGCCTTCGCTGATGCCCCAGCGGCGCAGGTCGCGGAGCATCCTGCCGGCGACCCATCGACTCAGCAGGGCCGGGTCGTCCTGGCCTGCCTTGACGATGGTCTGGTCGATCCACGCCTTGGCGGGGGCCAGCAGTTGCCGGGCGGAGGAATCGTCCAGACAGGCCATGGCGTAGGCCCAGGCGGCCGCCAGCACCGTGTTATAGCGCAGCGAATCGTCGGAGCAGACCTCGGGGGTATCGGCGCTGGAGTGGTAGCCCATGCAGTCACCGCCCTTGCCCAGCCACAGCCCGGGCACGTTGCAGTGGGGCTCGGCGATCATGTCGTCGGCATTGTTGATGAACCGCGCCGCCCGCCAGTGCCAGGCGTCGCCGGCCCTGTCCTTGACGGCCTCGGCAATGATGGCGGCGATGGCCCAGGCGATGGTGGGGTTGCTCATGGGCCCGTAGTGGAGGATGAATGGGAAGTCGGGCAGGGCGGGGTCGCCGGCCCCGTCGATGTTCATGCCCACCAGGGCCCGGCGGCGGAGGTCGTCGTTGAGGGTGGCGAAGGCCACCATGCCAACGCACTCCTGGGTGGTGATGATGCGGATACTGTGTCGCGGGCGGGGCAGCCGGCCGGCGACGGTCAGCTCTTTCAGCGTCCGCAGCGTCTCTATGAGGATGGACACCCCGGAGGTGTTGTCGTGGGCGCCCTGTTCGCAGGCGTGGCCATAGAGCCAGACCTCGCGCGCCGGGTCGGTGCCTTCCAGCACGGCGGTGACGCACTGGGAGGAACCCTCGTACAGCCGGGAGTCGCAGAACCCGGCCAGCTTGAGGTGGGGGTTCTCGGCCAGGCGCTGCCGGAGCTGCCGGCCGGCGGCCGGTGAGATGTCGAAGCCGGTCATCACCGCGTCGTCGGCGTGGAAGTACCACCCGCCGGCACCCTCGGACCAGCCGTTGCACCACTTGACCGTTTCGTCGGTGTAGCCCCGGCCATCGCCGAGGTAATCGGAGATTATCGCCAGTGGCCGGGCACCCGCGGCGGCCAGGCGTTGCTTGGTCTTCAGGGCGTACTGGCCGGTGAGGGCGAACTTGCCGGTGACGGCCTGGGGGCTGAGGTCATCCAGGGCATCGACGTCCACGACCTCGCCGGTGGCCGGGGCGTCAGGCTCGCCCAGCGGGCCGGACCAGAAGACCACCGAGGCCGGGGTCTTTTCCCGGTCGGCGATGACCTCGCCGGTATCCGCGTAGGTCAGCCTGGCGGCGGGGCAGTCCCAGGCCATGGGCATGGTCCAGTCCTGGAATCGGCTCTTGCCGTCGCAGGGGTAGCGTGCCAGTCGGACACGGCTCAAGCCTGCCTTCTCCAGCACCTCGCGGGCGATCTCGGCGGCGGCCCGCTGGTGCGGGGTATCGAACCACACCTCCTGCTGCCACAATGCCGTCAACAGCTCGCGGTGGCGCTTGAGGTCGTGGGCGGCGTCGATGGTGTCGATCAATGACTGAAGCATATCTCTCTCCTGATGCTGCCGTCTTTTTCCATACTCTTCCGGCCGGCTCTATGTGTAGGTGACCTCCAGGCGGACTTCGCTGCCGGGTGGGAGCAGCTCGGCCGGTATGAGCGCCGGGACCTCCCGGCCATCGAGTTTCACGGAGGGCTTTTCGCCGCGGCGCAGCTCGGCCCGGACGATGCAGCCACGGAAGTTCCGCACCACCCGGTAGGCGTCCCAGGCCTGGGGCGGGCGCGGCTGGATGCGCAGGGCGGCGAAGTCGGGCACCAGACCCGCCGCCAGCTCGATGGCCCGCCGGTACCAGGCCAGCGAGCCGGTGAAGTTGCTGAAGAG